>JBQTJO010000018.1:0-7203 GCA_052387015.1 Gemmatimonadota bacterium | reverse complement strand
CTCCCATCGCTCCCATCGCTCTCATCCCTCTCATCCCTCTCATCGCGAACTAGTGATTCTCGCGCCCGAGGATGCCTTCCTGAATTCCGCGGTCCGGCGGCTCGTAGGTCGTGCCGCGCTGCATGGTTTCATCGTAGTTGTGGGTGCCGAAGTGCTCGGCCTCGAGATCTTCCACCAGGTGAGCGGCGGTATCGCTCGCGCGCACGGTCTGCTCGCCGGTCTGCGCATCGACTTCGCCGTCTTCGGCGCGCGCATCGTCGGCCGCTTCGCTGTGCTGCCCACGCACCAACTCATCGATCACCAGCTCGTTGGAGACCTCGTCGATGCCGATCAAATCCGTCAGCACGTGGCCGACCTGCTGGATCTCCTGTTCCGTGCCCACCCGACCCGAGACGCGAACCGCGCCGTCCTGCACATCGACTACGATCAAATCGACGTCTATCTCCGGATACTCCTGCAGCTCCTGCAGCACGAGATCCTTCAGCTCGTCGTCCCCGATATTTTCGAGATCGTACAGATTTTCGTAATCCCTGGCCATAGCGCTCCTCGCTCGCTCAGAAGAGAATCGAGGCACCAACCGAGACTCCGACGTTCTGGACCCATTCGTCTGTCGGAACGATGGCTCCCCGGATCCGTCGGTCCAGGAGCCCTGCGGGTGTCTTGATCTTCCAGAGCAGGTTTCGTCCATCGAGGCGAATCGCGAACCTGTCTGCAGGTATCCACGCGACTCCCAAGCCCAGCAGACCGGCGAAACTCGTGCCTAACTCGTAGCGCGCGTTCGGCGGCGCCTGATCGACGGCATCCTGGTCCCGGTTCGCCTCCAGAACGGCGCCCAGGCCGAACTGCACGAACGGCTGGAGCTTGTTCCAGGTGCGGGGTCCCGTGAGATTGACGCGGAGTGACGCGGTGCCGGTGATCAGCGAGTGATCGGCCGTCCCGATCACTCGAAATACGGAGTCGACCAGAGCCGTATCCAGCACCACGTGCGAAGTCGGGAAATACTGCGCTTCCGCTTCGATCACGAACGGCCCACTCAGCTGAATCGAGTAGCGCGCGCCGAACGCGATCCCGCTCTCCGAGCCCAGACCGAGGATGCCCTTGGCGGGTGCGACGTGTGCAACGAACACACCGGCCTCCTGCGAGGTATCCAGGAAGCGGTACGGTGATGGAATCTGCTGTGCCTGCACGGGCAGCGCCGCGGCCAGGGCGAGGACCGGCAGGATGGTGCGAAACACTGGATTCATATGCCTGTTCTGGCGTACGTGTAAGTCGGGCGCCAACGTAGGCTTGCCGCTCCGGCACGCGCAAGTAACCCTTGGGAGATGAATTTGAGAAACCGGTTTTGTGCAATTCTGGCGCTGGCAGCGCTGCTCAACGCGTGCGGCGGCGACAGCACCGGCCCGGACGAGGACAGCTCCAGCATCGCCGCGCAGACGAACGAAGTGTATTTCGGAACGCGCAATTCGACGTTGCTGGAACCGCTCCAGGCGATTGTCACCGATCCGGTAACCAAATTACCCAAACGAGGCGTCACCGTCTCGTGGCAGGTGGTCGAAGGCACCGGCACGCTTACGGCCGTCACATCGGTGACCGATGGCAGCGGTGTCGCGAGCATGTCGGTGCGGCTCGGCAATCAACTTGGTACTACCGTCGTCGCAGCGACGGTCCCCAAACAGGTCGGCTCGCCCGCGCGTTTCATGGTGCGCGCGGTGGAAGTCCCATCCATCTCGAGCATCGCGCCGCCCAGTGCGCGCGCGGGCGACACCGTCACGATCACCGGTCAGAACTTCAGCCCGGTGCCGGCCGAAAACGTGGTGCTTTTCAGTGGCTTTCGCGGCAAGGTCGTCTCCGCCAGCGCCACGCAGCTGCGTGCGGTGGTTCCGCTGTGCGTGCCTTCGCGCACCGTCACGGTGCAGCCGCTGCTCGGCGCGGTGGCCGGCCATGAGCTGAGCATGGAGGTGACGGGCATCACTTCGAGCGTGCTCGAGTTGCAGCGCGGCGAAGCGCGCACGTTCAGCGACCCGAACGAGCTGGCCTGTTTCCGACTGCCGGGCGGAGTGGCGGGCCTGTCCGTCCTGCTGGTGCCGCAGAACTTCTCGGAGGTCATCGGCTCGTTCACGGCCATCGAGCTGTCGGGCCTGACCGGCACGGGCGTGGTCGCGTCGGTGACACGCAAGCCGAGCGTCGCGCCGAGCTCGGCCGCGGATGCCTGGGAGCTGCGCCTGCGCCGGAAGGAGCGCGAGCTGCTCGAAACGAGCGATGCGGTGCTGCGCCCGCAGTCCTCACCGAGCCTGGTGAGCTGCCAGAACCCGCCGGTGGTCGGCAGCCGCTGTGATTTCCTCGTGCTCAACAAGCAAGAGAAGCACGAGCGTGTCACCGCGGAGCTGAAGGCGATCAGCGCGCGCGCGCTGGTCTACCAGGATGTGAACACGCCGCTGACCGGCGGACTGACTACGGAGGATTTCAACGACCTCGGCGCGGTATTCGACAATCCCATTTACGCCACCGAGGTCGCCGTGTTCGGCGCGCCGTCGGACATCGACAAGAACGATCGCGTCTTCATCCTGCTCACACCGGTCGTGAATGCGCTGACGGCGCGCGGCTCGAGCGGCTTCATCGCCGGCTTCTTCTTCGGCTGCGACCTGCTGCCGCGCTCGAAGTGCGACGGCTCGAATGAGGCCGAGATCTTCTACGCGCTCACGACCGATCCGGGCGCAAAGTTCAGCGATGCCCGCTCGCGCGGTACCATCATGAAGACGTTGCCGGCGGTGATCGCGCACGAATTCCAGCACATGATCAATTTCGCGCAGCGCGGCGGCACACAGGACGCGCTCTGGTTGTCCGAGGGTATGGCGCACCACGCGGAAGATGTGGTTGCAGATGCGTTCGAGGCGACCGGCCAGTCTTCGACCGCCGCGCAGTTCCGGACGCAGAATACGACGCGTGCGAACCGCTACCTGCGCGCGACGTCGGCCTTCAGTCTACTGGCTTCGGACGATGCCAGCTCGCTCGAGCTGCGCGGCGCCGCCTGGCTCTTCGTCAAATACCTGGCCGGGCAATATGGCGACCAGATTCTCGCCAAGCTGACGCGCAGCACACTCTCGAGCGTGAGCAACGTGACCGCGCAGACCGGCAAGGCGTGGAGCACGCTGCTCGCGGAATGGTCGGTGGCGCTATGGGCGGACGAGGCGCCGGAGCTCGCGGGCGTGTCGCTGAGGAAGGAACTGACGTTCCCGAATATGGATCTACGGCAGCGCATGCGCTCCACCGATGGCACGTACCCGCTGAAGCCGAGCGTCTACGACTTCATGGATTTCATTCATCTGGCAAAGCTGCCCGCCTCGAGTCAGGATTACGTGATGATGCCGGCGGGAAGCTCGGCCTCGACGCAGCTGAGCCTGTCCTTCTCGGGTCAGCGCGGCGGCGCGTTTGCGACCAGTGCGGCACCGCAAATGACGGTCCTGCGGATCAACTAGGGGAGTAAGGGAGTAAGGGAGTAAGGGAGTAGGGGAGTAGGGGAGTAGGGGAGTGATGACGATGCAGGCACGATCGGGGAGATCGGTAACAAAGTGGACCGGGGACATCGGTAACAAGTTAGTGATCTCCCTTTCCTTACGCCTGGGACCCGTAAGGAGCCGCCGGCAGGCGGAATCCGCGCGGTGGGCTCTTTGGTCCGCCGCTGCTGATTTATCGAACGAGTCTGAGGTCCAAATCGACCGAGCAAGACGGGTCCGAAGTAAAGCTGCCAGAGCCCATCGTCTATTTCCTCGACTCCAACCCGTTCACCGTGAAGGGCTTCGGAGACGAATAGGAACTCACCTTTCCATTTGATGCATCCATGGGTGTGCACGCGCCGGATCTCATAGTGTCCCGGATAGACGCTCTCAGGCAGCACCGAGGGGAAAGACCTGGGGGACGGCTCATATAGTTCCGCAGGGCGGCGCATACCGATCCCCTCGTGCGGGCGCTCCTGACTGTATTCGGTTCGAAAGCTGTCGAAGGCCTGCTGCTGGCTTGGCAAATCGAATTGGGGCGGGCGCGTGGTTTCTGCTTTGAGCGTACGATGCATGCGTTCGTGAGCGCCGTTCTGTTCAGGATGGCCAGCGTCATTGCGCTCGAGTCGAATGCCGAGTTTGATCTACCAGACTGCCAGTCTGGAGAGACCACCAATTCCACTCCCAACGAAAGGAACGCCGCGATCACTTCGAATGACCTCTGGCAGTCCGTCGTTTGGAACAAATGCGTCATCGCACTACGAACGCCCTCGCCCCGAGTCGAGGGAAGAGCGTGAATGAGCCGCGGGTCTCGACTATAGAGGTCAACGACTGTTAATGGGAAACACAGCTGCGCGTTGCCCAGACGGAATTCCCCTTTGAAGTCAATCGTCCAGACCCGATTCGGTGCGTCGGCTTGAGTGCGTTCACGTTGCCAAACCGGTTGCACGAGTGGGCGTCGGCGGCGGCTACGTTCAACCAGGCCAGCGGCGTCGAGAATGGCGCTTGCCGTGCTCGGCGCCGGAATCCGCAACTCAGGGTGCCGCTTTCGGAGCTCGTTCACCAGCTTCTTTGGCCCCCAGCTCCGACGCCGCTTCTTTTCAGCAATGATCAGATCGCGGATTTCCTGTGGTGTCGCGTGCGGGCAGCTCCTGGGTTTGCGCGAGCGCTCCTGCAGACCGCTGATTCCTTCCTCCAAGTAGCGATCCAAGTACTTGTACGCGGTCTTGGCGCTGACACCCCGCCGCTCCGCGGCCTCCGCTACCGTATAGCGGCCCTCGAGCACATCCATGACCAAGCCTAGACGTTCCTGCATCGGTCCCGTCTCCTGCCACGGCATGAAGAACCCTCCCCAGAAAGGTCCCCGTACCATAGCCTTGAGTTGTTACCGATGTCCCCGGTCTATCCTGTTACCAATGTGCCCGGTTCGTACCCCTACACCCCTACACCCCTACTCCCCTACTCCCCTACACCAGATGGGGCCAGCGAGTTAGTTGCTCGCGGCCGGCGCTGCAATCGCGTTCTCGGCAGCGAGACGTGCGGTTGCAGTGAACGCGGTTGCGACCGCCGAGCCGGTCCAGCTCTCGGGTGTCGCAATGCCGAGCAGATAGAGCACCGTGGCCGCGGTGTCGGTCGTGTTGACCGGTGCGGTGATGGTCTGATTCGCGACGCCGCGTCCCCACACGATCCACGGAATGCTCATGTCGCGCAGGTCGTCAGTGCCGTGATCGCGGCCGTGGCCGCCATGATCGGCGGTCAGAATGACCGTGTAGTTGCCCTCGCCGTAGGCGCGGTCCGCCGCCTCGAGCACCGCGCGCACCGCCGCGTCCGCCCGCTTGACTGCCCAGCCATACGCAAAGCTCATCCAGCCGATCGTGTGACCCGCGTAATCCGGTTCGCCGATATGCACGAACAGCAGATTCGGCCGCTCGTAGCGCAGATACTGCCGAACATCCGCGACCGTGCGTGTGGCCAGCCAATTGGCGCCATTCGGCGCCTGCGCGTAGTCCAGCGTGCCCGGCTGGATCAGCTGATGAAACTTGGATTTGCTGAAGAAGCCCGCGGCCGTGAAGCCGTGCTGCTTCGCGATCTCGAAGATGGTCGCCGCCTCGACGTAACCGAACTCGCCGGTCTTGTCCGAATTCCACGTGATACCGTGAATCTCGGGGGTGACGCCCGTGATCATGGAAGTGTGCGAAGGCAGCGTCTTGCTCGGAAAAACCGTGGTCGCGGTGCTCGCGTACGCGCCTTCGCGCTGCAGCCGCAGCAGCGTGCGCGCGTCGTACTTCGCGATCGCGTCTGGGCGCAGCCCGTCGATCGAAATGACGACGACGTGTGAGCTGATCGCACCGGCCCTGGAGACGGGAGCGGAACCCGCGCCGATCGACCAGAGCGCGGCGAAAGCAACAACCAGGATGGGCGGAATGCGACGTCGCATGACAACTGCCTTTACATGAGGGACCGAAACGAGGATACAACAAGTATAACCGATGAGCCCGCCTCAGTCCACCCGTTTCAGACGCGCATTGGGCAGGTATTCGCGCCCGGCTTTCGCGACCGGCTCATCATCGAGCAGCACGATATCCGCAGTGAAGTCGTAGTTGTCCTTGAACAGGCTGGATCCCACGCCGTACGAGTCGACCGGCACCTGCAGCCGTTCGAATTCCGTGATCTTCTCGGCGTCGAAGCCGCCGGAGACCACGATTCTGACCTGGTTGAAGCCTTCCGCATCGAGCGCCTTTCGTACGTTCCAGACCAGCTGTGGGTTCACGCCGGTCGGCCGGAAGCGCCCCATCATGGGAATGATCGAGTGATCCACGATGTTCTCGGACGTGTCGAGGCGCACGCCGTAGAGGCGCGGCCCGAGCGCGCGCGCGACCGCGAGCGAGGTCGCGACCGAATCGTTCTCGAAATCGACCAGTGCGATCACGTGCACGTGCTCGGGCAGATGCTTCACCAGCTTCTGCGCCGCGGCGACCGTATCGCCGCCCGACGCTGCGATCAGCGCGTGCGGCAGCGTGCCCATGCCGCTCGATCCCCACCACGATGCCTGCGCGTCGGTCGACACGCCGATCGCGCCCGCCACGTGCGCGGCGTAACCATCGCCGGTCTGCACCAGCCAGTGATCGTGGCGCGCCGGAAAGAAGATCACGGACTTCGGCCAGGCCGCTTCGACGACCTTGCGCGTGTTGGTCGCGACTTTGGTGCGCCGCGCCAGCACACCCAGGTAGATGGTCTCGAGATGCGCGAACGCGACGTACGGGCCGGTGATCAGCATGCACGTTTCCCAGGGCTGCACCAGATCGCCGTCGCGCAGCGCGAAGACCTCGAGATGGTTCCAATCGAAGCCCGGCGTGAGGCACAGCTTCAGGATCGCGATCGCCTCGTCCATGCCGCCGAGGTAGGCGTATTTTTTCTGGAAGACCTGCATGGTCGCGCGCCGCCGATGATTTTCGGCGAGCAGTACGTCGCGCGCGTACAGGAAGTACTTATCCGAGTAGTAACCCTCGCGCATCTTCTCGACCGGCAGCTGGAAGATCTCCGGCGGCAGGCGCTCGGGTTTTTGTATCGGCGGTGGCGGCTGCGAATTCATGATCGGAGTCTATGAACCGGAATGCGCTACGGAAAGGCGCTACGGGACTGCGCTACGGGAAGGCGCTACGGGACTGCGCTACGGGACTGCGCTACGGGACTGCGCTACGGGACTGCG
>JBQTJO010000017.1:0-4275 GCA_052387015.1 Gemmatimonadota bacterium | reverse complement strand
GCTATCGTAAACTTCTGGTTCGAACGCTGGTTAAGCCGGCGAATTGAAAGAGATGGAGTGCTTGACGCTGTTGCGCAGCACAGTACCTCCTATCCCATCGAACACGGCGCGCGAGTCGAGTTGCCTGGCACCAACGCGGACGAAGCTATCTCGCTGTTCGCGATGGAGGCTTGAGGGGTCGCGACTGCCGGCCAACCGCTCTTGACGGGTTCGTCCCGCCATCGTAAATAGCAGGAAGTCTCGGAGGTTCGCCTCACACGCGGCGGCAAACGCTGCACAAGCAGGCGGGCATCAAAGGCACCTGTATCGAATGGTGAACCTCCGTCCACAGCGCCGTCGGGCGCCGTGGCCGCAGGATGGAAAGGTTCGCCGATCCAGCCGCTTCCGCTGCTTCGGTTCCTTTACCAAAACAACTGACTGTTTTGCCTTTGGGGCATGCGCGTGGCTTTGCCTGCACGCGCTCGGCACCTGCGCATTTCCGCGCGTCTGGGGCGCGCGCGCGGTGGATAGAGAAGCGCCCCACACCTACACGCGGCCGCAAAGGCTGCAGAATGGACCAACCGTGGCAAAGACACAGCGTAGTCCCAGAAATCAGTCGGCTGGGTGCCTATTCCGGTGATTCCGGCCACCCATTCCGGCGCAAGCCGGCCACTCATTCCGGCGCAAGCCGGCCATCCATTCCGGTGATTCCGGCCACCCCCGTCGGAGCGAAGCGACGCTGGGCGGCGTTAGCCGCGGTCTTCGGTCTTCTCGTCTGAGCTATTTTGCTTTCGTCTCATGGATGCTCCTTTCAGGGTGATGCGGTGTGCGCCGTGGGCGAGTCTATCGAGAATCGCGTCCGCAAATGTGGTTTCGCCGACCGCGGCATGCCAGTGCTCGAAGGGCAGCTGGCTGGTCACGAGCGTAGCGCGGCGGTTGTAGCGGTCTTCGAGGACCTCGAGCAGGTCGCGCCGTTCGGTCTCGGTGAGCGGTGACATGCCGAAATCATCGATGAGAAGGAGCTGCGTGCGCGCGAGCTTCTCGAGGAGTTTCGGATAGGAGCCATCGGCGCGGGCACGTGCGAGTTCACTGAGCATGCGTGAGAAGCGGTAATAGCGTGTGGCGAGGCCGTGACGGCAGGCGCTGTGGCCGAGCGCACAGGCCAGGTAGCTTTTGCCGGTGCCGGTCGCGCCACTGACCAGCACCACCTCGTGAGATTCGATCCAGCGGCTGGAGGCGAGCCTCAAGATGAGGCTCTTGTCGAGGCCGCGAGGGCGGCGGAAGTCAATGTCCTCCACTGTGGCGGGCAAACGCAGCTTCGCGAGTTGCAGCAAACGTGTGAGGCGTCGATTCTCGCGTTGCGTGTGCTCGCGTTCGACCAGCAGGCCAAGACGATCCTCGAAACTGACGGACTGAAGGTCGGGCATGAGCGTTTGTTCTTCGAGAGCGGTCGCCATACCGAGTAGGCGCAGCTCGCGCAGACGTTCTATCGTGGGTTGCAGTAGCATGATCACTCTCCAGTAGCGGCGGTAGCGTAGTATTCTTCGCCCCGCACGTGTTCATGGTTTTGAGGAAGCGCGAGTGTGGTTTGCTCTTCGAGTGGTACCTGATCGAGTCCGGTGCTCAGAATCGATTTTACGGACTGGTAGGAGACCGCTCCCACGTGGAGTGCGCGTGCACACGCCGCTTCCAGGCGCTGAGACGAGTAGCGCTCGCCCAGACGCAACAGGCCAAGACAAGCGCGGTATCCCTGCTCTGGATGTGGGCGTGACTCGAGGATGCGCCGCACCATCTCGGCCGTGCGCGGTCCGGTCTGTTCGCCCCAGCGAATCATGCGCGAGGGCGTCCACTCAAGATACTTCTGATGGGATTTGGGCCGGTGTGAGGAGTCGGTGGTGAAGCCACCTTTCTTGCGGCCACGGGCATGAGCGGCCACACGGCGTCCGTCGTGAAAGATCTCGACGGTGTCGTTCGTGATGCGCACATCGACCCTGGCACGTTCGAGTTGGTAGGGCACGCTGTAGAAGTGGCCGAGCACGTCGACATGGTAGTCGATGTTCACAGCGGCCTTCTTCCACTGGGCGTAATCGTAGCGTGTGGCCGGCAGTGGCAGCAGTGCTGGATGATCGAGTGTCTCGAAGAGAGAGCGGCGGCTACCCTCCAGCTTCTGAAACGGCCGCGTGTTGAGCAGCTCGAGGAGACGAGCGATCTCGGTGTTCAGATCTGCGAGATCAAAAAAGGTGTGGTGCCGCAGCCGGGCCAGAATCCAGCGCTCTACGAGCAGCACTCCGGATTCGACCTTTGCTTTGTCACGTGGACGCCGCACACGCGCCGGCAGTACGGCCGTGCCATAGTGCTCGGCCCACTCCTGATAGGTGGGATTGAGATCGGGCTCGTAGTAGCACGCGCGACGCACGCCACTGCGCAGGTTATCAGGCACCACGGCTCTGGTGACGCCGCCGAAGTATTCCACCATGCGCGTGTGTGCACTGATCCACTCCGGCAGTTCCTGACTGCGGCACGCCTGCGCGTAGGTGTAGTTGCTCGCGCCCAGGACCGCGACGAAGATCTCGGCCTCGAAGAGCACTTCACCAGTAGCGCGATCGATGATCGGCACCGTCTGGCCGGCGAAATCGACGAATACCTTCTCACCAGCCTTATGCTCCTGGCGCAGCACGCGGTCGAGACCACCCCGCCAGCGGCGATAGCACTCACAGAACTGACTGTACTGCAGCCCGTCGGGATTCGCCTCTTTGTATTCGAGCCAGAGCAACTGCAGCGTCACGCCGGTACGGCGCTTCGCCTTCAGCTCGTCATGGATGACTCGGAACTCGGGTAGCGGCCTGGGGCCAACAAACGAAATCGCCGCCGGGAAAAGGCGCGCTTCCAAAGCGCTGTCCGTCACATCATCCGGCAACGGCCACGCAATACCGGCAGCCGCTGCTCGTTGCAGATATTCCTTCACCGTGCTGCGTGCGATCCCGACACTGTGGGCAATCGTACGCTGCGACTGATCTGCGGCTTGCAGCCGCAGCACTTCTTTGATCTTGCGCATGGACAACCGTTCTGCCGCCATCAGCTCCTCCGTAGGGTCAAACGCCGCGGAGAAGCTATGAGCAGCTTGAGGGTTTGCGGTTGCCAGCGCCGCTTCAGCTCCCGTTGAAACCAGGGGTGGCCGGATTCTGCCGGAATGGCCGGCCGGAATCACCGGAATCGGTGGCCGGCTTGCTCCGGAATGGGTGGCCGGAATGGACCGGAATCAGTGGCCGGAATGGATCGGAATCGATGGCCGGCTTGGACCGGAATACGCAATACACCACCAAACTGGTCATCAAGGTGATTTGTCAGCCGGGGCGTTGAAATAGCGACGAGGCACACTTCGAACAGCTGTGCCCGGGCAGCGCTGCCTTGGCCGCGTTCATGGACGAGCTTCGCTAGCTGCGCTAGCCGGCCCGGTTGATTTCCCGCGTGGAAAGCAGCAGGCAGAGCACGGTAAACGCGAGAAACGCGACGACCTCGACAAGCACCTTCGTCGCATTACCGATGCCGAGCAGCGTATAGCGCAGCACATCCACCTGCCACGTGATCGGGTTCAGCATGGCCGGTTTTCTGAACCACGTCGGCAGCTGTTCGACCGGATAGAACAGCGCGCTGATGAACATCAGAATGATATACGTGGCGCTGGTCAGGTTGAACGAATCCATGCGGTGCATGCGCACCGCGAAGATGCTGAAGAGGAAGAACCAGCCAGCCGTGGTCACGGCCACGGCGAGAAATGTGAGAGGGAGCAGCGCGAGGCTGATTGCGACGTCGAGCGCGAACACCGCGACCAGCAGGACCAGCACGACCCCGCTGATGCTCAGTAAAACGTTGAAGAGAATCTTGCCGATCAGAAGCTGCGCGCGCGTGATCGGGTAGGTGAGCAGCTCGTAGAAGATGCCGGAGTCCTTGTCCATGAAGAAGCCCCAGGACGTGTTCATTGCGACGCCGAAACACGTCATGCCGATTACGCCGGGCAGCAGGAAGGCGACGTATTTCACGCTGGAGCCGTCGCGATCTCTGTCCTCACATACGACGAGCTGCTGCGCACTGCTAAACACATCGTCGGATTAATGGCGACGGCATCTGAAAGGATCGCTCGAGGCGTGGTCGAGCAGGGCTGAGGCGCGGCCCGATAGCTCCTTGCAGTCTGCTAGCGCAGGACGAAATCGTTCGTCTACAACTTAGCTTGCGTGATTGGTTCCGCCTGATGGAGTAACGAAAAGTGCTGCGTCAGTTGCCGGTTCGCCCTGAGCT
>JBQTJO010000016.1:0-20958 GCA_052387015.1 Gemmatimonadota bacterium | reverse complement strand
ACGATCTTCGCGACCTCCGCGCAATGCGCTACGTATTCCTCGCCCGATGCGCGTTTTTGACCCGCGTGCGCTTTCTCGCTGAACCGGTACGCGCGCGCGATCAGGTCGAGGTCCAGGCGTTCGCCATAGTTCTCGACCGACTCGCGCAGGCGCGCCGGCAGCGCGTCGAGCGCGCTGTTCCTGGGCTTTGCGGGTGCAGCGGCAGTCGGATTCATTCGGCTTCCAATAGGCCCATTTCAACGAAGGATACGTAGCGGCCGTCACCGACCACAACATGATCGAGCACCGGGATGCCGATCAGGCGCCCCGCCGCGGCCAGCTGATCGGTCACATCCCGGTCCTCTCGAGAGGGGGCCGGATCGCCCGAAGGGTGGTTGTGAACGAGGATTACGGCCGCCGCGCTTTCGGAGATCGCCGACCGGAACACCTCGCGCGGATGGACCACAGACGCATCGAGAGTGCCGCGCGTCACCACCAGCTCCCGGATCACCGTGTGCTGGGTCGTCAGCAGCAGGATCCGGAACTCCTCCTGGCTCAGGTCCCGCAGTGCCGGAGCACAGAGTTCATACACGTCAGCCGGCCCCTGGATACGCGGCCGCTCGCTGGCCGTCTCACGGGCCATCCTCCGCCCCAGCTCCAGAGCCGCGAGTACGCGCGCCGAGACGGCCGGCCCAATGCCCGGCACCTTGCGGAGATCCGAGCTCTGAAGCCCGCCCAGCCGGCGCAGCGAGCCATCCGCCGCCTGGAGCAGCCTGCCCCCGACCTCGACGGCGGACCGGCCTTCGCTGCCGCTGCCTACCAGGATGGCCAGCAGCTCGCGGGTGGACAGGGCCGCCGCGCCTGCCGCGTACAGCCGCTCGCGTGGCCGCTCCCGCACCGGCCAGTCCCGGATCCGATAGTTCATTGGGTCCTCAAAAAAGAAACAGGACCGGACCTTCACGACCCCATATTGCCACGCGTTCCATGGTCCCCATGCGCTCTAGCACGTTGCTGAAAAACGGGTTGGTTGATTGGGTGAAGGCAGGGTGCTCCGCAGGCCATGAGGTTTTACAGCGTATCCTGCATAAACCTGTGATTGAAGCGATCTGGTGGCCAAGCAGGTTTATGCAGAGTACGCTGTAAAACCGCAACGGCCAGCGGAGCGCCCTGCCTTCACCCATGTCAGCCCGTTTTTCAGCAACCTGCTAGTGTCCCGTCACTAGACCACGCCAATGCCATGGCATTTCTTGTACTTCTTGCCCGATCCGCACGGGCACGCTTCGTTACGGCCGACCTTGGGCTCGGCCGTGACCGGCTTGTGAGCCGGCTCGCCCTCCTCGGCGCGATTCGTGTTCAGCCGGCGCACATCCATCTGCGCCGTGCCCAGCTGGCGCGCCCCGCCAAAGGCAGCCGCGACCCGATCCTGCGCCACGACGTCCGCCTCGTAGGGCTCGGGCGCCGGCAGCGCGCGTATCGGGCGGGTATCAGGCGTGTCGGCCGGACCGGAAAGCGTCACCCGCATGGGCGGCACCGGTCGCGGTTGCGGCACCTGCAGCTGCGACTTGAAGGTCAGCGACGCGACCGATTTTCTGAGATCGGTCATCAGGTCGACGAACATCGTGTAGGCTTCCTGCTTGTACTCGATCAGCGGGTCCTTCTGCCCCCAGCCGCGGAAGCCGATCGACGCCTTGAGGTGGTCGAGATCGTACAGGTGATCGCGCCACTTCTCATCGATGACGGTCAGCAGGATCCACGACAGAATGCGCTCCTGCAGCGCGCCGAAGCTCTGGAGCTTGCGCTTGAAGCCGTCGCGAATGCGCGTGAGCACCAGCTCTTCGATCTCTTCAGGCGTGTTGAAATCATGCTCGGGAGAATTCTCGCGCGGCAGCTCGTCGATCACGAGGAAGTAATCCATCGCGATGCGCGCGCGCAGGCCGGCGAGATCCCAATCCTCCGGGTGCACGTCCTCGCTGACGTATTCCGGCACGGTTGTCCGCACCGCGGCGTCCGCCATCTCCCAGACCTCGCCCTTGAGGTCTTCACCACCCTCGAGCGCGAACAGCCGCAGGTCGTAAATCACCTCGCGCTGCTGGTTCATGACGTCGTCGTATTCGAGCAGGCGCTTGCGGGCCTCGAAGTTCTGCAGCTCCACGCGCCGCTGCGCGCTGCTGATCGAGCGTGTCACCAGCGGGTGCGTGATGACTTCGCCTTCCTGCGCGCCCAGCCGCTCCATGATGCCCGCGATGCGATCGGAGCCGAACAGCCGCATCAGGTCATCTTCGAGCGAGAGGAAGAACTGCGATGCGCCGGGGTCGCCCTGGCGTCCCGCGCGGCCGCGCAGCTGACGATCGATGCGGCGCGCCTCGTGGCGCTCCGAGCCGATAATGTGCAAGCCGCCGGGCTCGAGCAGGTCCTCGTCGCTGACCTTGGTGGAAGCGAGGGCGAGCGCCGGATCCGCGGCCTTCACGACCTGGTCGATGTCGATGCCGTTTGTGCGCGCCCACTCGACCGTGCGCTCGTCCTTCACGCCGGGTCCGAGCTTGATGTCGGTGCCGCGGCCGGCCATGTTGGTCGCGATCGTGACCGTGCCCGGCTTGCCCGCGTCCGCGACGATCTGTGCCTCGGACTGGTGATACTTCGCGTTCAGCACGTTGTGCGGAATGCCGCGCCGCTTGAGCATGCGCGACAGCGTCTCCGAGACATCCACCGAGACCGTGCCGACCAGCACCGGCAGCTGCACCTTGTGCAGGCGCTCGATCTCGTCCATGATCGCGTTGTACTTCTCGCGCTTCGTGCGATACACGAGATCGTGACGATCGTCACGAATGATCGGCCGGTTGGTCGGGATCACGGACACCGCCAGACCGTAGATCTGGTGGAACTCGCCTTCTTCCGTCTCCGCCGTGCCGGTCATGCCGGCCAGCTTGTCGTACATGCGGAAGTAGTTCTGGATGGTGATGGTTGCGAGCGTCTGGGTCTCACCGCGAACCGTCACGCCTTCCTTCGCCTCGACCGCCTGGTGCAGCCCATCCGACCACCGGCGCCCGGCCATCTTGCGGCCGGTAAACTCATCCACGATGACGACGGCGCCATCCTCGATGATGTACTGCTCGTCTTTCGCGTAGAGCGTGTGCGCCTTCAGGAGCTGGTGGATCGCGTGGATCTTCTGCGTCTTCTCGGCATACTCGCGCTCCAGCTCGGCCCGGCGCTCGCGCTTTTCGTCCACGCTCGAGGCGGCGTCGTGCTCGATCTTGCCGAGCTCTTCCGAGATGTCGGGTACCACGAAGGCCTGCGGATCCGAAGGCGACAACTCGTCGAGTCCGAGATCCGAGAGATGAATGCTGTGGCCCTTCTCGTCCATCGCGAACAGCAGATGCTCGTCGATCTCCTGCAGTCGCTTGTCGCGCATCAGGTCGGCTTCGACCTTGCTCGCCAGCTTCTGCGTCACCGGCGTATCCGCGAACAGCTTCATCAGCCGCTTGTTGCGAGGCGAGCCGCGCCTGGCCGCGAGCAGGCGCTCACCGGCGGCCTGCTCGTCGCCGGCCTCCAGGTCGCGCTCGGCCTGCGCCACCAGGTCGTTCACCATCCGCAGCTGTTTGCGATACAGGTTCGCGACCATCGGATTGTAGCGGCGATACTCATCCGACTGCTCTTCGCCGACCGGACCGCTGATGATGAGCGGCGTGCGGGCCTCATCGATCAGGATCGAGTCGACTTCGTCGATGATGGCGTAGTAGTGGTAACGCTGCACGCGCTGATCGAGCGAGTGCACCATATTGTCGCGCAGGTAATCGAAGCCGAATTCGTTATTGGTGCCGTACGTGATATCGGCATGATAGGCGGCACGCCGCTCGGCCGTGCCCGGCTCGTGCAGGTCGATGCAATCGACGCTCATGCCGAGATACCGGTAGACGGTGCCCATCCACTCGCTGTCGCGCTGCGCCAGGTACGAGTTGACCGTGACCAGGTGAACGCCACGGCCGGCGAGCGCGTTCAGGTAGAGCGGCGCGATCGCGACCAGCGTCTTGCCTTCACCGGTCGCCATCTCCGCAATGCTGCCGCGATGCAGCGCGCTGCCGCCGATCAGCTGCACGTCGTACGGCACCATGTCCCAGGTCATAGCCTGGCCGGTCACCGTGATGGGCGTGCCGACCAGCCGGCGGCAGGCTTCCTTGACGGTCGCAAACGCCTCCGGCAGCAGCTCAGCCAGCGTCTCCTGGATGCGGGCCTTGAGATCGTCCTCGAGCGCCTGCACCTCCTGGGTGAGCTGCTCCCGCTCCTGCGCGTCCTCGGTCTGCCGCTTGGTCTGGCGGAGCTCCGCGAGCTCCGCCTCCAGCTCGCCGGTCCGCTCCTTCAGCAGAGCTCGAAACTTTTCCGTCTGTGCCTTCAGATCGTACTCGGAGAGCGGCTGCAGATCGCCGGCGATCTGGTTGATCTCTGCAATCAGCGGAAGCAGCTTCTTCGCCTCGCGCTCGTGACGGGAACCGAAGACTTTTGAAACCAGGCCTTTTAGCATGTCCCTTTATACCCTGCAGTCACCGATATAGCCCTTCGCTGGCGATGATTTCCGCGACCGCGTCCGGTACGAGGTAGCGGATCGGCTCGCCGGCGGCAATGCGCGCGCGGATCAGCGTGGATGAGATGTCGACCCGGGTCACCGCGACCGTCTGCCGCACGAAGCCGGCCTCCGGACCCGGCGCTTCGGTGCCGGTCCTCGCCAGCATGACGACTCGTGCCAGCCGGAGAATCGCTTGCGGCTCACGCCAGCTCGAAAACTCCCGCACCTGATCGACTCCGATGAGCAGGTGCAGGGCGTCGCCCGGAAACAGCCGCGCGAGCGCGCGCAGCGTATCGACCATGTAGGACGGTCCCGTACGCTCCAGCTCGACGGTGCTGACCTCGAACAGCGGATCGTCGGCTACCGCCGCCCGCAGCATCGCCAGCCGGACATCGGCGGGGCTGATCGCGCCGTGCTGCTTGTGCGGGGGCTGTGCGGCCGGAACGAAAATGAGCCGATCGAGCGACAGCGCCGCGCATGCATCCTGCGCCGCGATCAGATGACCGGCATGCGGCGGATCGAAGGTGCCGCCGAAGATCCCGATGTTCAAGGACGCTCCGCGTTCACGGACGCTCCGCGCTCACGACTCGGCCGCGGCGGCGGGCTCCTGCAACTGTTTCGCTGCCGGGCTGTTCGGGTAATCCCTCAGCATGCGCGCGCGCGCCGCGTCCGCATCTTCCCGGTATCCGAGAATCTGATAGGTCTCGTACAGGCGCAGCAGCGCGCGCGGCGCGGCCTGCGTATCCGCGTAGTCTCGCAGCGTCAGGTCGTAGTAGATGATCGCCGAATCGTACGCATTGCGCTTGAAATAGAACTCGCCCGCAAGAAACGCCTTCTCGGCCAGCCTGGTGCGCAGGTCCGTGAGATGCTCCTGTGCCCGGGCCGCGAAATCGCTCGACGGGTAATAGGTGATCAGCGACTGGCAATGATCGAGAGCGGCGCGCGTATATTGCTGATCGAGCTGCGGCTTCGGCGACAGGCGGTAATACGATTCACAGACCCGGAAGCGGGCATCGTCGGCGTACGGGCCGGCCGGATAATCGTTGGCGAGCCGATCGTACTCGTTGGCGGCCGTGATGTATTCCTTTTTCCCGAAGTACGCGTCCGCCAGGCGCAGACGCGCTTCCTGTACGCGCGGATTGGCCGGGTACTGAATCACGAACCGCTCGAACAGCGTGATCGCATCGGTCCATTCGCCGGCCTGAAGCTGATTCAACGCGCGCTGGAAGAGCGTGTCGGGCGGAAGCTGTTGCGGCGCTCTCGGCGTCGTGGCGCAGGCCGTGGAGGCGGCGGCGACCAGCGAGAGGAGCGTGCCGCGCAAAAATCTATCGATCACAATCATCCAGTTCGAGAACCACAGTCGAGTCGTTTGTGTACCCGCTCCGTCGGAAGCGGGTTTCAATTTGGCGCACCCGCGGCGCGTGACAATGGGATCAGGGGACGAAACCTGCCCGGATCTCGTTCAGGCGGCGCTGGGCACGCGCCGCGAACTGCGTCCGGCCGGCACCGCTCAGCTCGAGCACCCGCTCGAAGGCCGCGGCCGCCTCAGCGACCCGTCCCAGCGCGAGCAGCGCTTCGCCGCGCTCGAACCACGCCTGATCCAGCAGGTTCTGGGGCGCGCCCAGCTCGAGCGTGACCGCCAGCAGCTGAAGCGCCTGCTCGGGCTGCCCGGCGGCACGCGCCTGCCGGCCTCGCTCGAGGCCGCAGGTGCCCATTCGATAGCGCGCCTCCGTCACACTGTCCCGGTCGGCCGACTGTTCGGTGAAGGCCTCGAAGTAGGGTAAGGCGGCCACGCAGTCTCCGTTTCGCTCGCTCAGGCTGGCGACCTCGTACAGCAGCCCGGGGCGCAGCTCCGGGGCCGCCGTTTCGAGCGCGCGGTGGTAGAACCGCAGGGCGCGCTCCGGATTGCCGATCGTCGCATAGTAGCGTGCGAGCGTCAGCGCCATATCCGGAATGGTCAGGCCGGGACGCAGCTCGAGTGCAGCCTCCGCCGCGCGCGCCGCGCCATACCGATCGCCGCGTTGCAGGTTTGTGCGCGCGAGCCAAACGAAATCGAAGACCGCCTGATCGGCCATCGAGGAATCCGCTTCGACCAGCCGCTGATAGGTGCTGCGGGCGCGGTCCAGCTGTCCGGTCGCGCTGTAGGCGTGCGCAACGCGCGCAGCGGCCGCGCTGCTCGACCGCTGGCGCGCGGCCGCAAGGCGGTATTCGGCGAGTGCGGCGATGTAGTTGGAGTCCGCCCAATAGCGGTCGCCGCGCAGCATCGAGTCCTCGCCCGAGCGACAGGCCGCGAGCAGGACAATGGAGCAGATTGCGAAGAGCTGTATCAGCGCGAAGCTAGTGCGAAGCACGTTCTGCTTTGCGCTCGAGCATGGCGAGATACGCCCTTACCTGCGGATTGGCCGGCTGCTGCTTACGCGCGAGCTCCCACTCGCGCGCCGCGCTCTCCGAAGCGCCCTGCCTGAAAAAAACCAGGCCGAGATTCAGCCGCGCGGCAAGAAAGCGGGCATTGGCCGACAACACGCTCTCGAGCTCGCGCGCCGCCGCCTCCAGCTCGCCGAGCTGAAGCAGCGCCTGCGCCAGCCGGTTGCGAATGTCATGGAAGAGCGGCCGCATCTCGAGCGCCGCGCGGTACTGCTCGGCCGCTTCGGTCGGCGCGCCGGCCTCCAGATACAGGTCGCCGACGTGGGCGTGGGCGTTGGCCAGGCGCGCCGAGACCGCCGCCGGAAAGGGCCCCTCGGATTCGGTCTCGAACTCGGCGGCCTGCGCGAAGGCGAGCTGCGCCTCGTCGAAACGGCCCAGATCGTTGAGCGTGATCGCGCGATTGATGTGGGCTTCGATATAGCGGCCGTTCAGCGCGATGGCTTCATTGAACTCCTGCAGCGCCGCATCCGGGTGGCCGAGCAGGCTCAGGCACAGACCGGTGAGGTGGCGGATGTCGGCGAAGCGCGGATTCCGGCGCAGCACTTCCTGAAAGGCGGTGAGCGCAGCAGCATAATCGCGCTCCTCGTACGCCTCCTTGCCACGCTGGATCAGCTGCTGGAGATCGCTCATCCCTCAATTTATCTGCCCGCAGGAAGGCCGGCCAATGCTCACGTACTCGATGCCGAGCTCGGCCATTGCGGCCGGCTCGAACAGATTGCGGCCGTCCAGCACGAGAGGCCGCTTCAGCGACGTGCGGATCCTCTCGAAATCCGGCCGCCGGTAGGGACGCCACTCGGTCACGATCAGCAAGGCATCTGCGCCGCGCAGCGTCTCGTAATTGTCATCATCATACTCCACCAGAGCGCCGAAGTGATGACGTGCGACCGCCATGGCTTCCGGATCATGGACGCGTACGGTCGCTCCCCGCTCCAGCAGCCCGCGCACGATCACCAGCGATGGCGCCTCACGCATGTCATCGGTCTCCGGCTTGAAGCTGAGCCCCCAGACCGCGAACGTCTTGCCCTTCAGGTCTGCGCCGAAAATGTCCACGACGCGATTCAGCAGGACGTGCTTTTGTGCAGCATTTACCGTCTCGACCGCCTCGAGGATGCCGGCGTCTATGCCATTTTGCGCCAGCGTCTGGATCATGGCCTGAACGTCCTTCGGGAAACAGCTGCCGCCGTAGCCGCAGCCCGCGAACAGGAAGGCGTTGCCGATGCGCGAGTCCGTGCCGATGCCCTTGCGCACCATGTCCACGTTCGCGCCCACCGTGCTGCACAGATTCGCGATCATGTTCATGAACGAGATGCGGGTCGCGAGCATGGCATTGGCCGCATACTTGGTGATCTCGGCCGAGGCGACATCCATGAAGATGATCGGATTGCCGGTCCGCACGAACGGTGCGTAGACCTCGGTCAGGACGCGCTTCGCGTATTCGGATTCGACGCCGATCACGACCCGGTCCGGCTTCATGAAGTCGTCCACGGCGGCGCCTTCCTTCAGGAATTCCGGATTCGAGCAGATGTGCACCTCGTGGCTGGCGCGCTTCTCGATCTCGGCCTTGACCTTTGCCGCGGTGCCGACCGGCACCGTGCTCTTGGTGATGACGACCTTCTCGCCATTCATGTGCTCGCCGATCCGGGCGGCGACCGCCAGCACGTGCTTCAGGTCCGCGGATCCGTCTTCATACGGGGGCGTGCCGACTGCGATGAAGATGACGTCCGATGCGCGCACCGCATGCGCAATGTCGGTCGTGAAGTGCAGGCGCCCATCCTCCACGTTGCGCCTGACCAGCGGCTCGAGACCGGGCTCGTAGATCGGTATCTCGGCGCGCTGCAGCCGCGCGACTTTGCCGGCGTCGATATCCACGCAGAACACTTCGATACCCGTCTCCGCCAGGCACGCGCCCGCAACCAGACCGACATATCCCGTACCGACGACGGCAATCCGCATGCTGTTTTCCTAGTTGTAGTATTCGAGAACTGTCGCGATGACCTGGGCTTGCTCGGCATCGCTCAGCTCGGGAAAGACCGGAAGGCTGATGACCTCCTGGGCGAGCCGTTCCGCGACCGGCAGATCGCCGCGCCGATAGCCGAGACCTGCAAAACACTCCTGCAGGTGTAACGGTACCGGATAATAAATCGCATTGCCGATGCCCGCCGCATCAAGCTGTTTCTTCAAGCCGTCCCGATCGCGCACGCGCAACGTGTACTGATTGAAGACATGATGGTTCGCGTCCAGCGTGACCGGCGTCGTGATCGCGTCGTGACGCGCAAACGCGGCATCGTACTCGGCGGCGTTGGCGCGGCGCGCCTCCGCCCACAGTTCGAGATGCGGCAGCTTCGCCGACAGCACCGCCGCCTGCAGCGCATCCAGCCGGGAATTGGTGCCGACCATTTCGTGATGGTACAGCTGGCGCCCGCCGTGCACGCGCAGCTTGTGCAGCCGGTCGGCAAGCGCGTCACCGGCCGTGACGATCAGGCCGCCATCGCCGAAGCCGCCCAGGTTCTTGGACGGAAAGAACGAGTAGCAGCCGGCCGTCCCGACCGTGCCCGCGTGCCGCTGCCGGCCTTCGATTCGCTGGCGTGCGCCGAGCGATTGCGCGGCGTCCTCGATGACGAACAGGTCGTGCTCGCTCGCCACCTGCATCAGTTCCGGCATCAGCGCCATCTGTCCGTAGAGATGCACGACGACGATCGCCCGCGTGCGCGGCGTAAGCGCGGCCTTCACGGTCTCGGCGGTCATATTGAAGCTGTGCTCGTCCACGTCCACGAAAGTGGGCGTGAGCCCCGCGTTCCAGATCGCACCGGCGGTCGCAAAGAACGTGAAAGCCGGCGCAATGACCTCGTCGCCGGGCTCGAGCGGCAGCGCTTTCAGCGCGAGCAGGATCGCGTCGGTTCCGCTCGCGCAGCCGATCGCGTGCGGACTGCCGGTATACTCGGCGATCTGCTGTTCCAGCGTGTCCACATCGGGTCCGAGAATGAAGCGCTGCGAGGCGACGACGCGCATGACCTCGCGGTCGATCGCATCCTTGATGTTCCTGTATTGTCGCTGCAGATCCAGCAGGGGCACCGGCATTTATGACCTGAAATAATGAATGGTTCGGCGCAGGCCATCCTCGAGGCCGACCACCGGCCGGTACCCGAGCACGCGCGCGATCTTCTCGAGCGAAGCGAGTGAGTCTCGCACATCACCGGAGCGCCTCGGCGCCCTGACCGCCTCCAGGCTGCAACCCACCATGCCCTGGATCTTCTGCCAGAGCTGGTTGACGCTGATGCGATCGCCACAGCCGACATTGAAGACCGCGCCGTTCGCCTCGTCGGGCGCGACACACGCGAGCAGGTTGGCCTCGACCGCGTTCGCCACGAAGGTGAAATCGCGCGTCTGCTCGCCGTCACCATAGATCGCGGGCGGTGTGCCCGTCAGCGCACACGAGATGAACTTTGCGATCGCCGCCGCATACTGCGAGCTCGGATCCTGGCGCGGCCCGAATATATTGAAGTAGCGCAACGCCACCGTCTTCAAGCCGTAGCTCGTGTGGAAAGCGCGACAGTAGCCCTCGCCTGCATACTTCGCGACCGCATACGGAGAGAGCGGCCGCGCCACCATGTTCTCGTGCTTCGGCAGCTCGGCCGTGTCGCCGTAGGCGGATGACGACGCCGCGTATACGAACTTCCTGACCTTGGCGTCGCGCGCCGCGATCAGCATGTTGACCGTACCGGTCGCGCACGCCTGGTGCGAGCCGAGCGGATCCGCGACCGAGCGCGGCACTGACGGCACCGCGGCTTCGTGCAGCACGTAGTCCGCGCCGCGCGCGCCGCGCGCGCACACGGCCGGATCGAGGAGCGTGCCCTCGATCAGCTCGATGTCGGCGCGGAACGCGTCGAGGTTCGCGCGCCGGCCGGTCGAGAAATCGTCCAGCACGACGACCTCATCGCCACGCTTGACGAGGTGCTCGACGAGATGGGACCCGATGAAGCCGGCGCCGCCGGTGACGAGATATCGCATGATCAGGCAGTTGATTCGAAGCAACGAAAGCGCGGCAACTTACCAGCTTGACGCCACCCGGGCAACGCGGTCATTTCAGGCACATGACCCAGCGCAGCGAAACCATTCTCGTTACCGGCGCGGCCGGTTTCATCGGCAGTCATCTCGTCGAGCGGCTGCTCCGGCGTGGCGACCGCGTCATCGGCATTGACAACTTCGACCCGTTCTATGCGCGTGACCTCAAGCAGCGCAATCTGACGGCCGCGCTGGCCGATTCCGGCTATACCTTCATCGAGGCGGACTGCGCCGGGCCGGAGGCGATGCAGCGCGTCGTGGCCGAGCACGATATCGACGCGATCGTCCATCTCGCGGCCAAGGCCGGCGTCCGCCCATCCATCGCCGACCCGCTCGGCTACACGCGCGCCAACGTAGTCGGCACCCAGGTTCTGCTCGAAGCGGCCCGCCAACGCGGCGTGATGCGCTTCATCTTCGGCTCCTCGTCCTCGGTGTACGGCAACAACGAGAAGGTGCCGTTCAGTGAGACCGCTGCGGTGGACCGGCCGATCTCGCCCTACGCCGCGACCAAGCGCGCGTGCGAGGTGATCGGCCACTGCTATCACCATCTCTACGGCATCGGCATCCTGTCGCTCCGCTTCTTTACGGTGTATGGTCCACGTCAGCGGCCCGATCTCGCCATCCGCAAGTTCTCCGAGCTGATGCTGCGAGGCGAACCGATTCCCTTTTACGGCGACGGCACGAGCGAGCGCGACTACACCTGGATCGACGACATCATGCAGGGCGTGATCGCCGCGATCGACCGCTCGCGCGCCGTGCCCGGTGAGTTCGAGATCATCAATCTGGGCGAAAGCCGCACCACATCGCTCAGGCAGCTGGTCGATCTGATCGCCCAGGCAGTCGGCGTCGAGCCGATTCTGCAGCGGCTGCCGATGCAACCCGGAGACGTAAACCGCACGTTCGCGGACGTGAGCAAGGCTCGCGATTTGCTTGGCTATCGGCCGACGACACCCGTCGAAGCCGGCATCCCACATTTCGTGGAATGGTTGAAATCATGCGCATCCTGATTACCGGCGCTGCCGGCTTCCTCGGCTCACACCTGTGCGATCGCTTCATCGAGCAGGGGCACGATGTGATCGGCATGGACAACTTCATCACCGGCTCGCCGGACAACATCGCGCACCTGATCGGCAACCCGCAGTTCGAATTCATCGAGCACAACGTCACGGCGTTCATTTACGTCGAGGGGCCTGTGGACGGCGTGCTGCACTTCGCGAGTCCTGCCAGCCCGGTAGATTATCTCGAGCTGCCGATCCAGACCCTGAAAGTCGGCAGCCTCGGCACCCACAAGACGCTAGGCCTCGCCAAGGCCAAGGGCGCGCGCTACCTGCTCGCCTCCACGTCCGAGGTGTATGGCGATCCGCAGGTGCACCCACAGCCCGAGTCGTACTGGGGACACGTGAATCCGGTCGGCCCGCGCGGCGTCTACGACGACGCCATACGATGTGCCGAGGCCATGACCATGGCCTATCACCGCTTCCATGGCCTGGTCACCCGGATCGTGCGCATCTTCAACACGTATGGCCCGCGCATGCGTCCGAATGACGGCCGCGTGGTCTCGAACTTCATCGTGCAGGCGCTGCGGGACGAGCCGTTGACGGTGTATGGTGATGGTTCACAGACACGGTCCTTCTGCTACGCCAGTGACGAAGTCGCCGGCATCGAGAAGCTGTTCTTTGCGCACCGCAACGAGCCGACCAACATCGGCAATCCGGATGAGTTCACCGTGCATCAGCTCGCGGAAGCGGTGATCCGTCTGACCGGCAGCCGCTCGAAAATCGATTACCGCCCATTGCCGGCCGACGATCCCAAGGTGCGCAAGCCCGACATCACGATCGCGCGCACCGTGCTCGGCTGGGAGCCCGCGATCCCGCTCGCAGAGGGGCTGAAAAAGACGATTCCGCACTTCCGCAGACTGGTCGAGGAGCACGGCGCGGCGGCGCGCCCGCTGGAATCACTCGGCTAGAAGACGTAGCGGATGCCGGCGCGGCCGCGGGCCGCGGTCCACGCATCCGCTTCCCTGCCGCGCTCGATTTCACCGGACAGTACGAGTCGCAGCGCGCGGTTGACACGCGCGTCGGCTGCAATCGCCGCGCCCGCGCTCGAGCCTTGCCGTTGCGGTGCAAAAAGATTCTGCACGCCGCGCCACCGGCTGTAGACCGCCAGATCCGCGCTGATGCCGCGCGGCGCGGAGCCGCCCGCCACGAATACCCGCCATTCCTTGCCGTGCCCGCCCAGTGGGTGACCGAGAACACGCCCGTCATCGGCCCAGCTGCCGCGGAACCAGGCGTTCTGATACCAGTTGCTGTTGTTCGTGAAGTTGCGGACGAATTCGGTGCGCTCGACTCCGAATGAGACATCCGCATGCGGCAAGGTGCTCACTTCGATACCGCCCACGATGCCCGGCACGTCCCACCATGCGCCGGAGGCATCGTCGGCGCCCCAGTCCAGATAGAGCGCGATCGGCAGCGCGCCGGTGCGCAGCCGATAGCGCACGTCCACCGAGACGATCTGGGCGGCAAAGCTGTCTTCCCCCTCACGGTCCGAGTAAATGCCGATCAGGTTCTTCAGCAGGCGCCCTGCCGTGACCGGCACGTTGGCCTCGCCGCCGAAGATCATGCCGCGATTGATGCCGATGCGCAGCCGGGCGTGCGGCTCGAAGGCAGCGCGCGCCGTCCAGAACCACGGCTCGGTGTTCCGCTCCACGCCGTCCCGATTGAGCACGTTGTCGATGCGGGAAAGGTGCGTCTCGAAGCGGGTCGCGCCGAGCAATGGCAGGCGCAGCGGTCGTCGCACAAAACCGCCGATCGCATCGAAGCGCGCGGCGTCCAGGACGATGCCGCCGCCGTGCGCGCTGGCATAGCCGAGCTGACGCCGCCCAGCCCACAGGCCAAGGATGCCGGTCGCGAGCACGAGCTGCAGCTCGTCCACACGGCCCCCCTCGATGCCGGCGGCCGCCGCGTAGAACGGCCCCGTAACGGACCCACGCACGACGGCTTCGCCGTCCCGTTCGTCATCGAGCGGGCGCGCGCCGGTCCAGACCGTGTCATAGCCGATGCCGGCGAGCACCTGGTTCTCGCGCATGTGGTAGGACGCAAGCGACGACACTGCCAGCCGGCGGCGTGGACTGAACTCCTCCCGAAATTTGCGCAGGTAATCCGCCGCGACACTACCGGTACCGGCGGCCGCCGCGTAGGCCAGCAGCGCGGCCAGCTCCTCCTGCGCGACCGAGCGCCGCGCGGCGTCCGATCCGGAAGGCAGCAGTCCGGCATGATCGAGACGGCGCAGCAGGGCGTAGGACCAATGATCCGCCGGCAGAAAGGGCGAGACCGCCTCGGTCGATTGCGCGCCGAGGCTGCTCGCGCAGATGAACGTGAGAACGGCGGCGGCGACCCGGATCAGCTGTGCGCCTCGTAGTACTTGCCCGCCAGCTCGCTGCCGTAGTAGCGGTCGCGCCTGGCATCGACATCATTCAACACGCAGCCGAGCACACGCGCGCGCACCGCGTTGAGCTGATCGAATGCGAAGCGCACCGCCGCCCGATCGGTGACGCCGGCGCGCACGACCAGGATCACACCATCGGTGCGCGCGCCCAGCACCGCCGCATCGGTGACGATGTTCAGGGGCGGCGCATCGAAGATGACCGCGTCGTACTGGCCCTCGAGATGCTCGAGCAACGCCTGCATGCGCGTCGATGCGAGCAGCTCCGCCGGGTTCGGTGGCAGCGTGCCGGTCGGCACGAAGTCGAAGCTCGCATCGGCGAGCTGCACCGAACGGATCACGTCCTCGAGGCTGGGTCCGCCCGCCAGATAATCCGACAGGCCGGGCTGCGCGCTGGTCTCGAGCGCGCGATGCATGCTGCCGCGCCGCATGTCGGCGTCGACCAGGATGCTGCGCAAGCCCTGTTGTGCGAGCGTGATCGCCAGGTTCGAGCTGCTGGTTGATTTGCCGTCACCGGGCGCCGGACTCGTGAAAACCAACGTGCGAGGCGGCTTCTCCGGCTGCGCGAAAGTGAGATTCGTGCGCAGCGTGCGATACGCCTCGGACGCGGAGCCGCGCGGGTTGCGCCCCGCGACCAGGTGCGCGCGCAATGTTTCGGCCGATGTCGTGACCGCTGCGGGCCGCAACCTCCAGATCGGTCGCCGCGACCCGTTGATCTCCGCGGTTTCGCGGATCCGTGGAATGAGTCCGAGCACCGGGATTGCGCCACTCTCGGTCTGCAGCTCTTCGCGCGTGTGAATCGTGGTGTCGAGGTTTTCCCTGACAAACGCAATCACGCCGCCAAGCGTGACGCCCAGAATCAAAGCAAGCACGACGTTGAGCGGCTTATTGGGTCTTATCGGTTTTATCGGCACGATAGCCGGATCTACTACCCGCACGCTCGGGTCCTGCACGGCCGCAACGATCTGCGCTTCCTTCATGCGCGACTGTAGAGTCGTATAAATATCCTCGGTGGCTTTCGCCTGCCGCTTCAGGCGTGCAAGCTGAATCTCCTTCGCTGGTATTCGCCTGAGATCGCTTGCGAATTGGCGCAGTACGTCATCCATGGACTGGATTTGGTTGGAAAAACCGCTGAGATAGGTCGCGACCAGCTCGTGCAGCTGAGTCTCCATATCGTCTATGCGATTCGACAATACGATGACGTCGGGATCATCGAGCGTGCGGCGGGTGAGCAGCTCCGATCGTCGATTCTCGACCTCGTTCAACGAGCGCAGCATCTCGGTCGCGGCGGCATTGCTCAGGATCGAGGGGAAGCCGATTAGCCGGCGATACGGCGACGGTTCATTCGGCTTCACCGGCGTCCGTGCAACCTCGTCCATCAGCTTCGCCAGCGCCATCCGTTCGGCATCGGCAAGGTCGCGATCGGCCTGGAAATTCGCGAGCCGGCTGACCTGCGCCTCGGCTTCGGCCTCCAGACTGACCACACTCTCACCTTCGCGAAACTCCTGGAGTCCCTTCTCGAACGAACGAAGCTGGTTTCCCAGAGTATCGAGCTGGGCGTTCAGGAATACCACTGTGCTGCGCGCCTGTCGCGACTTCACGGCCTGGCGCCGCTGAATGAACAGACGCGCTGCCGCGTTCGGAACTTCACGAGCAAGCTCGCGATCTGTGCTCTCGTACGAGATCTCGATGATATCGGCTTCGCGATCGGGCCGCACCACTTTCATGTGCCGCTGCAACTTTTGCACGGCGATCTGGAAGGGAACCATGCGGAACCGGATCGTGGCATGGTCATTGGCGGCGGGCGCCAGAGTGAGACTCGCGCCGTCGATCTGAAACGGCTCGCCAACCCGAACCTGCCGCGCGCCGGCCCGCGGGTCGCTCAGGCGAAACTGCGACTCCCCCAAGCGCTCGAGAACGTACTCCGCCGAATCTGCGTCGGGGCGCGCTTCGACGGACGCGAACAGGGCGGACCGGCTCACGCGCCGCGGCTCAGTCACCGCAAGGTTCAGGTTCAGCGAGTCCGCGATGTCCTCGGCCAGTGACCGGCTGCGCAGCTCGGCAATCTCGGTGTAGATGCTCGCGCCGGATGAAAGCTCCTGGAGCGCGTCCAGCACGGCGATGTTCGAGCGATCGCGATCGATGCGCGCCGTCGCCAGCCCGCGGTAAACTGGCGTCGCCCAGGCAATGAAAAAGGCGGTCGCGATCAGCAGCGCGATCGGCACGCCGATCACGAGCCCGCGATTGCGGCCGACGAATCGCACCAGGGCCTGCGTGGTCGCCGTCTTGTCCGGTCCGCCGTTCGCGAATTCGCCCATGTTTAGTTCTGCACGATCAACGCAATTGTCACACTGACGGCGCCGGAGAGCAGGGCGGCGACCAGCCCGCTATTGCGCGCGATCCAGCCACGCTCCGGCACAAATAGCTGGTCGCCGGACTGGATCGCCAGATCCGCGATGCGCGTCCGCTGCGAAATCCTGCCGACCAGTTTCTGGTCGCCGCGAAACAGCTGCACCTCGTCCGATTTCCCGTCCGGTCGCGTGCCTCCCGCCAATGCGAGCGCGTGAGCAACCGTCATGGTCTCATCCAGCGAAAATACGCCCGGCTCGTTCACCGCGCCGAGAACATTGACCCGCCTGAGGAACGTAATCTCGATGGCCGGATTCCGCAGATATTTTTCGTACTCTGCTACCAGCGCCCTTTTTAGGTCCGTGGTCGGCTGGCCCGTCACTTTCCAGGGCCCGATCTTGGGCAGCACGACGACACCGCTCTCGGGCACCGCGAATTCTCCCGACAGATCCTCTTCGCGCCAAATCCATAGCTTCAGTACGTCGCCCACCCGAATGGAATCCGTGCTCGTGCCGGAGGCCTTTGCCGTCTGAGCATGCGCGAGGGGCGCACACGTTACCAAGCCGGCGGTCAGCATTATTGCACAAAGCAATTTCCTGGTCATGGGCGAAACACTGCGCTTATCCTTCCCCAGAGACTGCGCCTGACCTGTAGTGGCGCCACCGGAAGCGGCGCCAGCCCTGAAAGAAGGCGCGCCGGGTTGGTTTCCATGAGTATGTAAGCCTGCTCGGCGCCACCCGTGCTCTCCAGCAACGCACGGCATTGCGCTACCAGGGTAGGCCCTCGGGCATGATAGTCACTGCAAATGTAGTCCGCCCAGCCACGCCGTAGCAATTCAAAGGCCGTTCGCCGGGCTTCGGCGCCGTAGCGGCCCAGGAGCGAGCCGCCATTGACTTGCAGCAACGCCCCGTTCTGCTTCCACTGCGCGGCCAGATCGATGCTGCTCCCGAAGTCGTGGTAGCGCTCGGGATGCGCAATGACTGGCGTGAAGCCGGTCGCACACAGGGAGCGGATGACCCGCGCCGAATGCGGCGGCACCATCATGTAAGGGAACTCCATGAGAAAGGATTTGCCGCCTGCCAGACGCAGCCGCGCATCCGTCAAATCGGGCTCCGGGATATCCAGCAGCAGCTCCACACCACGCTCGACTTGCAGCTTGCCCGCATGCCTCGCGCATTGTTGCAGCGCGCCGAACCCCGCATCCAGCTCGGCCAGGCGGGCCGCGAGCTCCGCCGGCCTGTTCGTGATGCTGCCATCCATATGCGGCGTCGCAATCGCGACGGCCACACCGTCCTGCTCGAACGCGGCGATCGCGTCGATCGCCTCGGCCGGTGTTTGGGCCCCGTCGTCGACACCCGGCATCAGGTGATTGTGAAAATCGACGATCGGCACTAGCCGGCCTCCGTCGGCGCGACCGGGCGGGTGCGTGCCATGACCACCGCACCGCCAGCCAGAAAACCGATGTACTGCGTGAAATTCGTGTAGTAATCGAGCGCGTTGTCGGTAATGGAGATCACACCCCATGCGACGATGCCGGCGGCAGCGGGAAACGCAAACTCGCGCACCGCGCGATCGCCGTTCCTGGCCATGCGGACGGCCGCAACCAGCCAAACGGTAAGCGCGGCCCCAAAGAGCAGCACGCCCAGCACGCCGGTGTCGGTGGCAAGCCGCATATATTCATTGTGAGCGACTTGTACGTTTTGATTCGGAAAAGTCTCGCGGATGACGGCGCTGGAAGAACCGAGCCCGAATCCGAAAATCGGTGAGGCAATGAAAGCCGCCCACAGGATCGCCCACAGCAGTTGGCGGCCCTGCCAGTTGATGGATTCGTAGAGCATGATCGGATTCTGAATTATCTGGATCAGCTCACCCGGCGTCGGCACGAAGCCAAACGAGCGTTCGAGTACGTTCGGCAGAAGCACCACGCCGATTAAAGTAGCCGCCACCAGCGAGCTGATCAGCGCGCGCGGATTTCCAGAGCTCAGCGCAAAGAGAAACCCTATCATAATTATCCCGAGCACCGCCGCGAGCGCTGCGATACGCGTCTGCGTGAGCGCGATCCACGCGACCAGCACGAGCGAGAACAGCAGGTAGCGCGGCTGTATGCGTAGCAGAAACCGGGCGAATACTACCATGAGTATGGCCGTGCAGTAAAAGGCGAACGGACTATCACCGAGACCGAGACCGCCTAGTCGCACTGCGCCATCAGGATCGATACGATAGCCGCCGTTCAGAACGAAAATGGGATTGACTATCAACGCGAGCACCGCTGCCGCGATCAGGGTGTATTTCGTCAGCGAATAGAGCCGCTCACGCGAGTCGCACAGGCCAATAACCAGCAGGAACGTGAGGAATGGGTACAGCAGCTTGAGCAGCAGACGCAAACCCTCGAGCGGGTCCAGGCTTACGACCAGCGTCGCCGCCGCAAAGCCGAGAAAAGCCAGCCACAACCTGCCGAGTGGCCCGAGCGCAGCCGCGCGTGCCCGCGGCTCGAAGAGTATATAGGTGAGAAATCCCGCCGTCGCGCCCAGCAGCCGGATACCGTTCATATCCAGACCACCCAGCTCCGGAAACAGGGACTTGAAACCGCCTGTGACGAATGAGAGGTCAATCGGTCCGATGACGAGCATGATCGCAACCAACGCTAGCGGTGCAGTCATTGCGATCGCCAGCACGGCAACGCCCAGCACTACGCCTGCAAGCACCCACGGGGTGTAAATCGTGCCAAAGGCGATCCCCAGGATCGCTACGCATAGCAGCGCCGTCGCAAGCTGCTTCGCGACTGGCTGTGCATACCCGCTGAGTGTCGGCATCCGAGACCTCACATTGGCCACCACAACAGCTGAGATGGTAATGCGTTCTGGGCGCTACGCGCCATTGAGATCTCCGGGAAAACGGACCGCATTGCCGACAATTTCACGATCTCCTTGCGGCTGAGCGAAACAACGCGCGTCGAGGTCTTACCCGAACTGCACCGCTACCTTCGAATCGCAATCAATGACTTTGTCAGGCCAACCGTACGTTCAGAAAGAATGTCGGAATCTGGGAAGAGCTGGCGCATGGTTGCTTTGCTGAGCAAGGAAATTTCCGCGACCATCGCCGAGGCTTCATTACGAGTCGGGCGCTGTATCCATCCCCAAACCGTCAGCCATCGTGACACCTTCGCCCGAATCGCCTTGGGAAAGAACTGTGTGCCCAAGCCGATATAGTGCGGCTCGATCGGATACCAGTAGTTCGGCGTTTGAACAAAGTATCGCTTTCCGACACGTTGGATTTCACGAGCCAGCTGGCGCTGTCTTGCAATATCGCCCAAGTGCTCGATGACGGAGTTGCAGAACACGACGTCGAAACTCCAGTCCGCGAAAGGCAGCTGACAACCGTCACCGACGATAACTTGATCCGTTACTGTGAGGCGTGAGCCGACGAACTCCATTTTTATGTTGAGGAATGTCAGGTGCGGTCTGACCGACACGAATTCCCAGTTCATCGTGTTGCCACCGACATCCAATATTTCAGTCGTTTCGTCGACACCGAACATGTGAACGAACTTTTGCATCCTGCGCCGGCGGAAACGGTTTAGAATCGGAGCGGCTACGTCGTGGATTGTCAGGTTCAATTCGTTCCCGATGCCGAGCTAGAGAAACTATGTGTTGTCTCAGTAACACGTTGACGTGACCGGTCACTCTTGCGGAGGATTGATTCGGCCGTTGCAGTCCATACGAACGGATGCGCTTGGTTGGCATTGTAATGGTCAACGAAGCGCTGAATCTTCGGAATCAGTTCTGGAACGGAGTGGAATGATCCGCGCCGAATGACGCTCTGCTTGATGACGTTGAACCAGATCTCGACCTGATTGAGCCATGACCCACAGGTGGGCGGCAAGTGCGCATGGTAGCGCGGCCCGGCGGCCAGCCAGCGCCTGAACTTGGCGTGTTTGTGCGTGGCGTAGCTGTCCGCCACGGGACGATTCCCCAGCTCTGCGGGAACCGCATCAATGTGCTGCAGGAATTGCAGAAACTCCTGATGCCCGTGTCTCGCCTTCCATGCGTGAGCGCTTCGCCGGAAGCAATGTCGAAGGCGCCGAACAGAGTCGTCGTTCCATGACGCTTGTAATGATGGGTGACCCTCACACGTGCGCGTGAACG
>JBQTJO010000015.1:0-2469 GCA_052387015.1 Gemmatimonadota bacterium | reverse complement strand
TGGTATGGGCCTACGTACTCGCCCCTGGTGAACGCGATCTACGTCCCCGCGATCGATTGGGCGACGACGATTAAGCTCGGAGGCCCTCAGAGTCTGAGTCTTAAACCCGGCACACCTTTCCTTGGATCGTCAAACGGGTTCGGCGATCAGGACCCGATCTCGCAGCGGCTGGGACATGTAACGGCCGTTGAAGCGGATTCCGGGAAAGTTTTGTGGAAGTACGATGCCGACACGTCGATGGTCGCCTCCGTCACACCGACAGCTGGCGGACTGGTCCTCACAGGCGATACCAAGGGCAACTTTATCGCGTTCGACGCGAAGGATGGCAAAGTGCTCCTGAAGAAAAATCTCGGCGATCCGATCGGCGGCGGTATCGTGATTTACGAAATCGCCGGTGTCCCGTATGTCGCGGTTGCGGGCGGTATGAAGAACACCGTGACACAGCAAACCGACAGCGGACCGGCATGGGTCGCAATCGTCGCGCTGCCGAAGTAAGAGACCGTGGCCTTGGTGCCAGGAGCCCTTTGCGCAGGCCGACGACCACATCCGGATCGATTCATCTCCTATGCGGGATCGCTAACGGAAAAGTGTCATTGAGCCAGCCGGTAGTCATCGGAGTTTCAACCAAACCCGGCGCCACCGCATTTACGCGGATGCCATTGGTTGCGTAATCGACTGCGGCGGCTTTGATCAGGCCAATCACGCCGCTTGCGGCGACGTAAGGCGACATGCCGGTCGCCGATGACACCGGCCACCGAAGCAGTGTTGACGATAGCGCCGCCACCGGCCTTGAGCATGTGGCGGATTTCATACTTCATGCACAGAAAGACGCCCTTGAGATCGACGGCGATGACCTTGTCGAAGTCGGAGTCCTCCGTCTCGGCGAGGGGCTTGGTCGGCGGTAGAATGCCGGAATTGTTGAAGGCGCAGTCCAGTGCGCCGAAAGTTTCCACCGTGGCCCGGACAAGCGCTTCCATCCCGAGGCCTGTGGAACGTCTGTTTTGACAAAAAAGCCTTCGCCACGTTCTTTTTTCGACTCTCGTGCGAGCTTGATTGCGCAGGCACCACAGGAAGGAGCACTCACGCCGCGGATTAGACAGTAAAGCCGGGGTGGCTTTGTGGAATTTCAAGGAAGGCTTCGTTACCTCGTTTACCTCAATAACAGTGCTTCTCAAAGATGCATCGTGAAAAGAAAAGACTTATGTGACCAGAAAACAGCGCCATTAACGCCTAAGTCGCTCATTTACAATCGACGCTCATATTCCCAAGCTGGACGTCGCGGGTTCGAGTCCCGTCTCCCGCTCCAAAATCAACAACTTACCGGTGCCGTAGCTCTCTTTCGATGGGCCGTGTCGGAGAGGGAATTGGGGCACCGGATTTGGAGCGAGAGCGCGAGCGGGGAACGCAAGGTGCTGCTCTTTCCGCGGCTGGAACGAGTGGCTCCGGACCTTGTCCTGCCACGTGTCGAAATCAAATGGACAGACCGCGAACTCGAAAGTCTTGCTGACCTCGTGTCGGCAGGGGAAGCGAATCGCCCTACTGCGGACGGTACGGGCGGCGCTTCGGCGTTGAGGTATCGGGCCGATCTTCCGAGGGCTTACCGCACCCTCCAAAAACCCTCCCTTCCGTAGAATTTCCGGATCTCTTCCGCTACCCGGTATACCTCCGATTCCGGCATGTACGGCCAGAGCGGCAATGATAGTATCTCTCTGCACGCGCGCTCCGATCGAGGCAGATCTCCTCGTTTCTGTCCGAATCTCTGAAATGCCGGCTGCAGGTGCAGAGGCATCGGATAGTGCACGCCGGTCGCGATTCCGCCCCGCGCCAGATGCTCCCCCAATCGCCGCCGTTTTCGCGCTCGAATCACGTAGAGATGGTGCACCGCGCCGCGCTGCCTTTCGAGCAGCCGCACCCCGCGGCATCCTGCCAGCGCGTCATCATAGATCCGGGCGAGGTGTTCCCGCTGCGCATTCCACCCTGCGAGTTCCGGCAGAAAACTCCTCAGAAAGCAGGCCTGGATCTCGTCCATGCGGGAATGGGTGGACGCGAGACGGCTCACCTGTCCTCCGTTCCTGCCCCCATCCCGCATCGAGCGGATCCGATGCGCCACGCCCGCGCGGTTTGTGAGCACGGCGCCGGCGTCCCCCAGGCAACCTAAATTCTTGGTCGGATAGAAGCTGTAAACCACATATGGGGAGTAGCGCGTGAATGGCTCGCGACCATCGAAACTCGCGCCGTGCGCCTGGCAGGCGTCCTGGATCAGCGGAATCTCGAACCGGCGCGCCAGCCGCGCCAGCGCCGGCAGATCGCAAGGGCCCCCGTAAAGGTGCACCGGCAGTAGCGCGGCAGTCCTCCGGTTCGCCCGTTCCGCGGCGTCGAGGGGGTCTAGCAGCAGCGAGCCTTCGCTTACGTCGGCGAATCGCGGACGGGCGCCGGCCGCGATTACGGCTTGCGCGGTGAAGGGCGAGG
>JBQTJO010000014.1:0-5508 GCA_052387015.1 Gemmatimonadota bacterium | reverse complement strand
ACTCCCCTACTCCCCTACTCCCCTACCCCCCTACTCCGCCGCCAACGTCGCCTCAACTCGCGATTTCCGCTATTTTGCCGGCCATGAAGGCGGTCCGCTTCCATTACCGTCCCGTTCGCTACCTGCTCACCCGCTTCGCGTCCCGGCGTCGTCCGGCCCTGGCGCTCGGTGCGACCGGCTGCGTCTCGCTCGATGAGGTCGAGCCGCCGGCCCTGCCCGGGCCGGACTGGGTGCGCGTCGAGACCACGCTCTGCGGCATCTGCGGCAGTGACCTCTCGGCGGTGACCGCCCACGATTCGTTTACCCTCGAGCCCTTTGGCGCTTTCCCCTTCACCTTCGGCCACGAGAACGTGGGCGTGGTGCGGGAGGTGGGCGCGGCTGTCTCGAATTGGCGAGTCGGCGATCGCGTCATCGTGAACCCGATGCTGGCCTGCCGGCAGCGCGGTCTCGATCCGGTCTGCGCTGCCTGTGCGCGCGGCGAATACGGCCTTTGCCGCCGCACCACGGACGGCAGCATAGGCAGCGGCCCGATGATCGGTTACTGTCCTGCGGTGGGCGGCGGCTGGTCGCAGACCTTCGTCGCGCACCAGTCGCAGCTGCATGCGGCCGAAGGACTCTCCGACGACGTCGCCGTGCTGACCGACCCGTTCGCCTCGTCGCTGCGGCCGGTGCTGCTGCACCCGCCCCGTGAGGATGACACGGTGCTCGTCGTCGGCGCCGGCAGCATTGGCGCCCTCACCATAAAGGCATTGCGGCTGACCGGCTTTTGGGGCGAAATCAGCGTTCTCGGCCGCTACCGTTTTCAGGCCGAGCTGGCCGAACGGGCGGGCGCCAGTCGTGTCTTTCGCAGCCGGGATGAAGTATATAAATGGGCGGGCAGTCTACCGGGCGCAAAATCGTACAAGCCGACGCTGGCACCCAGATTCGTCGAAGGCGGGCCGTCTCTCATCTACGATACGGTCGGCTCGCAGTCTTCACTCGGTGATTCGCTCGCGCTCGCGCGCGAAGGCGGGCGCATCGTGCTGGTCGGTGCGGCCGCGAAGGTCGCGGCCGACTGGACCCGGCTCTGGTACCGGCAGCTGTCGATCGCCGGCGTGTTCGCGTACGGCGTCGCACCCTATGCGGGCTCGACCAGCGACATCTATGACGCTTCGCTCGACCTCATGAAGCGCGCTGGCTTCGGCGAGCTGAACATGGTCACTCACGTTTTCCCTGTGGAGGAGTATCGTGCAGCACTCGCAGCAGCTCTCGACAAAAACGGCCACGGCTCAATCAAGGTCGCATTCCGACCTGACGCCTGACCGCCCGGCCGAGAGCGAGCGATTCACAGGGCCGAGCGAGGCGCTGCACGCCTACACGCACGATCCGTTCGACGGCTATTTCGAGAACCGCTCGCCGGACGAAATCGTGCCGGCCGGCTCGCTGCTGGACACACCCAACGTCCGCCGCTGGTTCGATCTCTTTCAGGCCGGGCTGCCGCACGATCTGTATACCTACCAGCTGCCGCTCGCGCGCATGGCCGGTCCGCGCAGCTGCGCGCTGGGCGCCGAGTTCACCATGTTCTCGTCGTACAGCTATCTCGGCCTGATCGGACATCCGCGCCTCGAAGCCGCCGTGCGGGACGCCGTACAGCGCTACGGCACTTCGACCGGCGGTGTGCGGCTGCTGACCGGCACGCTGCAGCTGCATCACGAGCTCGAGAGCGAGCTGGCCGCGTTCGTCGGGCAGGAGGCAGCCGCCGTCTTCCCCTCCGGTTACGACGCGAACATCGCGGCCATCAGCTCGCTGTTCGGGCCCAACGACCTCGCCATTCTCGACCAGTACGCGCATCAGAGCATTGTAGATGGTGTGCGCATGGCCGGCTGCGATCTGCGCCGCTTCCGTCACAACGATCTCGAAGACCTGGAGCGCCGGCTGCGGCAGGCGAAGAACCGCGGCGCGCATCGCATCCTCATTGCCGTCGACTCGGTCTTCAGCATGGACGGGGACGAGACGCCGCTGGCGGACGTCGTCGCATTGAAGAAGAAGTACGGCGCCTTCCTGCTGGTCGATGAAGCGCACTCGATCGGTGCCATCGGCCGTACCGGCCGCGGCATCTGCGAGCATCAGAACGTGGACCCGGCCGACATCGACATTCTGACCGGCTCCCTCTCGAAGGCGATCGCGTCGTCCGGCGGTTTCGTGGCCGGCTCGCGCGGCCTCAAGATCTACATTCAGCACGGCTCCGCGCCCTATATGTTCTCGGCCGCCATCACGCCCGCGAATGCGGCCGCGATCCGCGAGGTCCTGCGCATCATCGACGACGAGCCGGAGCACCTGGCGCGCCTGCGCGAGAACACGATCCGGCTGCGTGAAGGTCTCAAGCGCATTGGGGTGCCGACCACCGCATCCACCACTCCCGTCATCCCCGTGCTGCTCGGCGACGAATGGCGCGCCTACACCTGGGCCCGCATGCTGCTCGAGCGCGGCATCTTCGTGTCGGCCGTCGTCTATCCCGCGGTCTCCCCCGGCATGGCGCGCCTGCGGCTGTGCGCGACGGCCTCCCACCGCGAGGAGCATTTCAATGCGCTCTTCGAGGGGCTGGAGGCGTGTTTGGCTGCGGAAAGCTGAGACATTGCTCGCATTACGAGGGTAGCTGGAGGCTGGACCGGGATCTCTCAGACGCTCTCCGCGGCTCGGTGGCTCTGCGTGTAAGAAACTCTGAGTCCTCCGCCGTCCCGAAACCGCCCAGCCGAACCGTTGTATCATCAGAGATGAGAATTCTCATCGCTCTCCTGCTGACCCTCAGCGCCGTGCCGGCGGGCCAGGCTCAGGGCCTCGACCTCGACGAGCTGAATGACCGCCTCGCGTCCGAGAAGGACATCCAGTCCCTGCGACGACGCGAGTTCTCCCTCGCGCGTGCGTCCGCCACATCCACGGATGCGCTGCTCGAGCGCGGCATGGTCTTCATCCGCCTGCAGCAGTTGACCGGCAACTCCGACGACGCAAAGCGGGCGCGCAACATCTTCGAGCGCGCCGCGCAGAAGCTGCCCGAGGACCCGCGGCCGCTGTACGGTCTCGGCCTGGCCCGCATCGGCGGACCCGGCGTTCGGATTCCATCGCCTCTTGGCGTGCTGGACAAGATCGTGATCGCGCAGAGCATAGCCGAGATCGTGAAGCGCGATCCGATCTCACTCGCCAAGGCGGATTTCAAGAAAGCCCTCGCGCTGGACCCGAATTTCGTGAGCGCCGCCGTCGAGCTGGCGCACATCAGCCTCGATTCGCGTGACAAGGAAAACATGGAAGCGGCGGCCGTCGCGCTCCGTCGCATGGTTGCTGCTCAGCACGGCGGCACCCGGGCCGCGGTCGCGCTTTCCGAGCTGGAGGAAGCGCTCGGCAACGTGGACGCGGCGGCGAGTGCGGCCGCGGTCGCGACGTCGATCTCGGCCGGCACCACCAGCTCCGCTTCGGCCGAGCATGCACGCGGTGTTGCGTTGCTCAGGCAGCCGGATCGCATTCAGGACGGCGCACGCGCCTACTTCTCGGGCGTCGAGAGGTTGAGCGAAGAAACCGCGCCGACGTACTACGACGCCGTGGTCGCGATCGCCAGCGAGCGCGAGAAGGGCGCATGGGCGAGTGCCGATCTCGAGGGCAGGAAGCAGTGGCTGGAGCGCTTCTGGGGCGTGCGTGCCGCGTCGGCCGGCATCACGGTCGCGGAGCGCATGGCCGAGCATTTCAAGCGGCTGGCCGCCGCGCACGACAAATACCGGCGCGAGAGCAAACGCGGTGCGGCGCCCGGCGGCAGCCTGGTCGTCCAGACCTACAAGAGCGACATGCTGCCGTTCGACGACCGCGGCGTCATCTACGTACGGCACGGCGCGCCTGACGAGATCGTGCGCACCTCGGATATCGATCTGCGGCCGAACGAGACATGGGTCTATCGCCGCAACGAAAAGAACGTCCTCTACAATTTCGTGGTGCTGCGCGAGGCCAGCGACTTCCGCCTGGTCGAGGACGTGCTCGCGGCGCTCGACCCGTCCACACGTGGCGTTCCGACCGAAGCCGCCGTCAAGCTGCTGCGCGACCGGCAGGCGTACGAGCCCCGCTACGCGGCGGTCGCGCAAAGATTCGAGAGCTACGACCGCGCGTCGCGCGGCTTCGCGAATGCGATGGCGGCCAGTGAGACGATGCAGGACGCCAACACCGCGTCTACGCGCCTCTCGGCCGAGCTGCGCGAGCAGGCGCTGGCGGCGCTCAATAGCGATTCGGACGTGCCGGATTTCAAGGGCGACCTGCCCTTCTGGTACGATCTCTACGCGTTCAAGGGGCGCGCCGGCCTGACCGATGTCACCGCGGCCGCGGCCATTCCCGGGACCAGTCTGTTCTCGCAGCCGATGGGGACGCAGTTCATCTACTCGATTCAGGCATCCCTCATCTTTGTCGACACCGCCACGAGCGAGATCACACGCAAGGACTCGGTGTTCACCTATCTCTCGAGCCGGGTGCTCGGCGAGCACGAGCACCTGCGCCTGACCATCGACATGACCGTGCCGCACTCGAAGGCCGGCCTGCATCGCATTGTTCTGCGCGATCGCGTGAATCCCGGCGCCGGCCAGCTGTACGGCGGCCCGTCGGATATCAGGAATTTCTCCGGCGAGTCCCTCATGATGAGCGACATCGTGCTGGCGGAATCGGAGGACGGCGGCTGGAGGCGCGGTGATGCAAGACTCGCCCTCGTGCCGCCGCGTCAATTCGAGGAGAAGAAGCCGCTCAAGCTCTTCTACGAGCTGTACAACCTGCCCGCCAATGCGGCCTACCGGACGGAAATCAGTATGGCGCCGGTGGCAGGCGTGACCGGTTTCGGCCGCATCAGGAAGCTGTTCGGCGGCAGCGACGGCACGATCCAGCTACAGTTCGAGGGCGGCGCGCCACCCGACACGGAAGGCACGATTCAGGAGCTGAAGCAGGTCAGCGCGGAAGTGAAGCCGGGCAAATACAAGGTGGTTGTCCGCGTCACGAACCTGGACAATCAGCAGTCGGTGAGGAGTGAGACGGTGTTTGTAGTCAGCGATAAGAGAGATTAGAGGGATGAGAGCGATAAGAGCGAATCGCCATGATCGCTCCTATCGCTCTAATCGCCCTGCTTTATTCGACGACGACCTTCACGTCCTTTGTCAGTCCCTGGCCGCTCAGGGTGACCGTCGTTCCCTCGGTTGCCGCATTCGCGCGCAGGAAGAAGTCGGTCTCCGCCAGAATCGGGTCGAAAACAGCGCTATCGACAGTGACGGCGGACCCGGCCGCGCTGGCCGTCAGTGCACCCGGAATGCGCTGCAGGTTTCCGTCCACCACGTACGCTGTGATCGTGAAGGTCGCACCAACTGCCTGGTGGGTTTCACTGCGGTTCGAGACGATCGCCTCCGGAACACCCACGTTCTCCTCGGTCGGGTCTTCGCGGCAGGCCGACAGTCCAACCACCAGCACGCACGCCAGAAATGCAAACGGTTTGAGTTTCATGCCTGTTGTTCTCCC
>JBQTJO010000013.1:0-19078 GCA_052387015.1 Gemmatimonadota bacterium | reverse complement strand
CCGTCCCGTAACTTCCTTGGCATTCGAGGGCCGCTGCATCCCGCATCGCTGCGTTGCTCCTCCTCGAAATAACGCTGCTATGCCTTCGTCGTCGCGCCTTGCGTTGCGGGCGCCGCGGCCCTCTCGATGCTCAAGGAACTTCCGGGACGGGACACTAGCCGTCCAGAAACTCCTCGAGACGCTGCATCAGGATCTTCGCCTCGATCGGTTTGGTGAGATAGGAAGTGCAGCCGGCCGCGAGGCATTCGGCCTTTTCCTGCGCGCCGACCCGGCCGGTCAAGGCGAGGATCGGCGTGTCACGCGTCGGCGCCTCGCGGCGCAGCGTGCGCGCGACATCCAGGCCGGGCGCATCGGGCAGTCCGAGATCGAGCAGGATGAGGTCGGGGGTTTCGCGGCGCGCCTGGGCGATCGCGTCGCCGGCGGTGCCGGCTTCACGGATTTGATATCCCGCATCTTCGAGCAGCATGCGGAAGGCGTGACGAAGCAGCGAGTCGTCTTCGACCAACAGGATGCGTGAATTGGCAGGGGTTGTCACCGCGTATCCCGATTTACAGATTCACCGCTTCGCGAGAAAGCGTCGCGTTGTCGTCCAGCTCCTCCTCGAGCAGCTGGCGCCGCAGGAGCGTGGCGTAAAGGCCGCGCTTTTCGACCAGTTGCGCATGGGTGCCTCGCTCGACGATCCGGCCCTGGTCCAGCACCAGGATCACATCGGCGTTCATGACCGCAGTCACGCGATGGCTGATGATCAGGGCCGTGCGTCCCCGGAATACAGCGCGCAGGGCGCGCAGGATCCCGGCTTCCGTGTGCGTGTCGACGGCGCTGAGCGCGTCGTCGAGCACCAGAATGCGCGGATCGCGGGCCAACGCGCGCGCGAGCGTGGCGCGCTGGCGTTGCCCGCCCGAGAGATTGACGCCGCGCTCGCCCAGTCGCGTCTGATAGCCCATCGGAAACTCCGCGACCGCTTCGTCCAGTCTGGCAATCTCTGCGACCTTTTTTATCGCCTCTGTGTCCTCGCCGCCGCCAGCCGGCAAGCCGAGCGCAATGTTGTCGGCGATCGTCTCCGAGAACACGAACGCATCCTGCGGCACCACACTGATCGTATCGCGCAGCTGCTCGAACGAGATCTCGCGGATGTCGACGTCGTCAAGGCGGATTTCGCCGCGGTTTCGATCATACCGGCGCGTCAGCAGCGAAACGATCGTCGACTTGCCGGAGCCGGTCGGCCCGACGATCGCGGCGGTCTGCCCCGCCTCGATCGTAAAGGTGACGCCGCTCAGCACGTCGCGATCGGTGCCGGCATAACGGAAGCTCACGTTGCGGAAATCGATCGAGCCTTTCACTTCCGCGATGCGCGCGGGTTGAAGTGGCGGTGCGACGTCGGGCTCGGACGCGAGGATCGCCTGGATGCGCGCGCAGGACGCCGCGCCTCGCTGGAACAGATTGGTGACCCAGCCGATCGCGATCATGGGCCAGGTCAGCATGCCTACGAAATACATGAACGTCACGAACTCGCCGACCGACAGGCCGCCGGCGATCACGTGCATGCCGCCGACGATCAGCACGATCAGAAGGCCGAGGGTCGCGAGCAGCGTGAGCAGTGGATCGAATACGGCTTCCGTGCGCGCCAGCCGCATGTTGCGATCGAAATACTCGCGGTTCAGCCGTTCGAACTCGCGCTGCTGGGCAGCCTCCTGAACATAGGCGCGCACGATACGGACGCCGCTCAGATTCTCCTGAATCATGGTGGTGACGGTGCCGAGCTGCTCCTGGATGCTCTCGTAGCGCGTGTGCAGAATGTTACCGAAATACAACGTGAGCGGCGCCAGCAGCAGCATCGGCACGATCGACAGCAGCGTCAGGGGCAGATCGATGCGTACCATCGCGATGAGCGAGAAAACGCTGAAGGCGATGGTGTTCACCGTGTACATGACCGCCGGCCCGATCGCCATCCGGATGTTGCCGATGTCGCTGACCGCCCGGCTCATCAGATCGCCGGTACGGTTGCGCGCGAAGAACCCCGCGTCCAGCCGCAGCAGATGATCGAAGAAGGCGGTGCGAATGTCGTTCTCGATGCGGCGGCTGATGCCGTTCAGCAGCTGGCGCATGCCGTAGCGCGCCGCGCCGCCGACCAGCGTGACGATCACGATCAGCAGGGCATAGCGCTGCAGCTCGGATGCGGCGGTTGCGGGCGTGCGGAACGCGTCGATGGCGCGGCCGATCAGGAGCGGTCCGATGGCCTGAAATGCGTTGGCGACGATGGTCAGGGCCAGCCCAGCCAGCGTACCGCGGGCGTACGGCCGGATATAGGGCAGCAGTGTCTTTAGCTGGTGACGCTTTGCGTGCCTGTCAGAGGACATGATGAGGGGGTCTCCCCGGGGGGGGAAATGGCATGCGCGTTGCACCTCCAAGAGGCGGCAAGATTACCGTAAGCAGACGAATCAATGCGGCGCCCGGAGCGAAGCGACGGAAGCCTTTGTTCAAGTTACGGTACACGGCCGGAGCCTTCAAGCGACGGCGTCCCGAGGAGGGGAGAATCATGAGATTTCCGCAGCAACTGACCGCGCTCGCGCTCGCGCTGCCACTGGCGATCCTGCCGATCGCGTGCGGTGATGATGACCAGCGTGCTGCGCTGCAGACCGAAGAGCTGGATCGCGAGCTGGAGCTGGCGCTGCAGGGCGACTCGGCCGGCGTTTTCGAGGATACGTCGGCAGGCCTCGTCCCGGCTGAGGCGGTGCCGCCGCAGCCCGCGCCGAGCTACCGTCCGTCGAGCGGCAGCCGCTCGCCGGCGCCCGCTCCGGTGCGTCGTACCACGGACCGTACACCGGCACCCGCGACGCGCGCGCCGCGCACGGTGACGTCGAGCGCGGCGGCCGGCACTATGTTCGCGATCACGCTGAACGAGACCCTGTCGACCGGCAAGAACCAGGTCGGCGACGGCTTCACCGCAACGCTGCAGGATCCGATCATGGACACGGATGGCAACGTCCTGATTCCGGCGGGCGCGACCGTGCGCGGTCGCGTGACCCGCGTGCAGAAGTCCGGTAACGTGACGCAGACCGGCGTCATCGGCCTCGCGTTCGAGTCGATCTCGTACGGTGGCAGAAGCTATCCGCTCGATGCGACCGTGATCGAGGCGCACCCGGACCGCGTGACACGTCAGAGCACCGCGCAGCAGGCGGGCAAGGTCGCGGCCGGCGCAGCCGCCGGCGCCATCATCGGCCGCGTGCTCGGCAAGGACACGAAGTCCACGCTGAAAGGCGCCGTCATCGGCGCGGCCGCGGGCACCGCGGTCGCGATGGGCACCTCGGATGTGGATGCGGTGCTGAAGGCGGGTTCGACCGTGCGGGTTCGGCTGGATGAGTCGATTACAGTGAGACGGACGATCAGCTAGAACAGCCGGCGATAAGAGTGATGAGAGCGATGGGAGGGAGGAGAGCGATAATTTTTCGCTCCTATCACTCCCATCGCTCTTATCGCATCCTCGCTAAAAGCCCTTCGCCAGCCCGCCCGATCTCGGATCCGGCATGCCCACCCAGTGATCACCGACACGCAAAATGGTAGGCGCGGATCCAATCGAGCCGCGTGCCTCGACGACGTGGCCCATTTGTCTCAGTACCGAAACAGTTTCCTCGCTGAAACTTTTCTGTTCGTAAAACAACTTGTCGGGCAGATGCTGGTGATGGATGCGCGGCGCGGTCACCGCATCCGGCAGCTCCATGCCGTGATCGACCACATTGGACATGATCTGAAGCACCGCTGAAATGATGCGCGGCCCGCCGCGCGCGCCGGTCACCAGCAGCGTCTTGCCTTTGGGGTCGACCACGATGGCCGGCGTCATCGCGGACAGCATGCGCTTGCCGGGCGCGATCGCGTTGGCTTCACCCTGCACCAGACCGAACATGTTCGGCACGCCCACCTTCGACGTGAAGTCATCCATCTCGTTATTGAGCAGGAAGCCGGCGCCGCTGACCGTGACGGCGGAGCCATGCAGCTCGTTCAGCGTGGTCGTCAGCGCGACCGCATTGCCCTGCGCATCCACGACCGACCAGTGCGTGGTGTGTACCGGCTCCGCCGCCTGCGCCATACCCGCGCGTACCGTCGTGGACGACGTAGCTTCGGTCAGCGAGATCGTCGCGCGCAGCCGTTGCGCGTACTCCTTCGAAAGCAGCATGTCGAACGGGATGCGGACTCGGTCGGGATCGCCGAGAAAGTGGTTGCGATCCGCGAACGCGCGCCGCGACGCTTCCGCGATCAGGTGATAGCGCTGAGCGGAATGTGCGCCGAGCGCTTCCAGATCGTACCCGCTCAGGATGTTGGCCATCAGCGCGAGGGTGATGCCGCCGGATGATGACGGCGCCATCGAAATGACGCGATGCTTGCGGTACGTGAACTCGATCGGCGTGCGCCACTGCGGCTGATAGTTCGCGAGATCCTCGTGCGAGATCAGGCCGCCGCCGCGTTGCATCTCGGCGACGATCAGGTCAGCCGTCTCTTCCTCGTAGAAGCCTTCGCGGCCCTGCTCGGCGATCCGGCGCAGTGTTTTCGCCAGGTCGGGATTGTCGAGACGTGAGCCGGGCGGCGGCGCCGTGCCGTCCCGCAACAGCAGTCTGGCGCTCGCGGGGAAGGCCAGCAGCCGCTCATCGTTGGCGATGGTGCGCGACAGGTGCTCGTCGACGACGAACCCATCTTCGGCCAGCTCGATGGCGGGTTGTACCAGCTCCGCCCACGGCTTCGTGCCGTATCGGCGGTGTGCCTCGTACAGTCCCGCCACCGCGCCGGGCACGCCGGACGCGAGATGACCGACCAGCGACTTGTCGGTGACGTTGCCCTGCGCATCGAGGAACATGTCATGCGTTGCGCGCCCTGGCGCGACCTCGCGGAAGTCGAGCGCAACCGACGCGCCATCCGCGAAGCGCGCGACCAGGAAGCCGCCGCCGCCAATGTTGCCGGCCTCCGGATAGACGACCGCCATTGCGAACGCGGTCGCAATGGCGGCATCGACCGCATTGCCGCCCTGCTGTAAGACGCGCACGCCGACCTCGGTCGCGAGCGGCGCATCGGTCGCGACCATCCCCTGCCGGCCCGCTGCGACGATGCCGGACTGCGGATCGCCGATGCGGACGCCCTCGGTCTGACCCACCTGCTTCTTTTGCATGCAGCCGCTCGTTGCGATGGCGATGACGAGTGTGACAGCGAAAACGTTTCTCATTTCATTGCCTCGATTGCGATCGCGGCCAGCGCGCTCGCGCCCTTGACCAGGACCTTTTCGTCAATGTCGAACTCGGGATGATGGTGCTCGCGCGCATCCGGCAGCGCGGCGCCCAGCCAGATGAACGCGCCGGGCGCCCGCTCGAGCATGAGCGCGAAGTCTTCCGCGCCCATCATCGGCTCGACCGGCACGATCGCGGAGGCGCCCAGGCTGGTCTCGATGGCGCGCGCCGCCAGCGCAGTCATGGCCGCGTCGTTCACGACCGGTGGATAGCCGTCGCGCAGCTGCAGATCGTGGCTGCCGCCGAGCGCGTCCGCGAGCGCGCATGCGTTGGCCAGCTCGCGCCGGATCGTCTCGCGCACGTGGCGCTCGAAATAGCGCAGCGTGCCGCGCAATATAACCCGGTCCGCGATCACGTTCTCGGCCACGCCGCCACTCACCATGCCGATCGTCAGTACGCCCTCGCAAAATGGATTGATTCGGCGTGCAACCACGGTTTGACATGCGGTGATCACGTGCGCCGCCAGCACGATCGCGTCTATGCCTTCGTGCGGCCGCGCCGCGTGCGCGCTCTTGCCGTGCAGGGTGGCGATGAAGGTGTCGGTGCCGGCCAAGACCGGACCGGCACCGACCTGAAAACGGCCGGCCGGCAGGTGCGCGCCGATGTGCAGACCGAACACGGCGTCGGCGCCATCGAGCGCGCCGGCCTCGATCATACGGCGCGCGCCGCTCTTGTTCTCGTGATCCGCTGATTCTTCCGACGGCTGGAACAGCAGGCGCAAGGTGCCGGCCGGCAGCTCACCAAGCGCGTGCGCGTCCTTCAGCAGGCGCGCGGCGCCGATCAGCATCGTCATATGCGCGTCGTGGCCGCACGCGTGCATGACGCCGGCCACCTTCGAGCGGTAGTCGACGTCGTTCGCTTCCTGAATCGGCAGCGCGTCCATGTCCGCGCGCAGGGCGACGGTCGGCCCCGCACCATTGCGCAGCTCGGCAACGACGCCCGTGATGCCGACCTTGCGCCGCACGCGGTAGCCGAGCGCCTCGACGCGCCGCGCGCACTCCTCCGCCGTGCCGCGCTCCTGGAACGCAAGCTCGGGATGACGATGGAAATGCCGCCGCAAGTCGATCAGCTCGTGCTCGAACGTCCGCGCGCGGTCTAGCAGCGATTGCGCCATGCGGATAGCTTAGCGTCATGGAAGAAAGACGTCCATTGGATGCGCGCCTGACCGAGCAGCGCAATCCCCGCAGCCGCCGCATCGACCAGCTTTCCCCCCTGGAAGTCGTCGACTTGATCAATGCCGAGGACCGCATGGTCGCGGTGGCGGTCGGCGAAGAGCGCGAGGCGATCGCCCGCTGTGTCGAGCTGGTGGTCGCGAGCTTCCGCCAGGGCGGCCGTCTTTTTTACGTGGGTGCCGGCACGTCCGGCCGGCTGGGCGTGCTCGACGCGTCGGAGATGCCGCCCACGTACGGCACCGATCCCGACATGGTTCAGGGCATCATCGCGGGCGGCTATCAGGCGCTGGTGCGCGCGCAGGAGGGCGCCGAGGACAAGCGTGAGGACGGCGCCCGCGATCTCGAGGCGCGCGCCGTACGCGCGGGTGATTTCGTGCTCGGCATTGCGACGTCGGGCACCACTCCCTACGTGCACGGCGCGCTTCATCGTGCCCGCGAGCTCGGTGCGCGCACCGGCTTCCTGCTCTGCACGTATCCATCGGAAGAGCTGCAGCGCACGCACGACGTCGTCATCGCGCCGCTGGTCGGACCGGAGATCATCACCGGCTCGACGCGCATGAAGGCCGGCACCGCGACCAAGATGGTGCTGAACACGATCACCACCTCGGCGATGGTGCTGACCGGCAAGGTGTTCGGCAATCTGATGGTCGATCTCCAGGTGACCTGCGAGAAGCTGCGCGACCGCGGCCAGCGCATCCTGATGGAGACGACCGGTCTCGAGCGCAGCGACGCGGCCGAAGTGCTCGAGAACGCGGGCGGCCATGTCAAAACCGCGATCGTCATGGCCAAGCTCGGTATCGACCGCGACCAGGCCACACGCAGGCTGCACGAAGCGGGTGGCGTGCTGGTGCGCGTCGCCGGAGACATCGAAGTCTAACTATGCGGAGGCGGAGGCGGAGGCGGCTGACATGCGCGTAATCGGCCTCATGTCGGGCACCTCGCTCGACGGCATTGATGCAGCGGTGGTTGAATTCGCCGACCATGGCGAGTTCAACGTTATCGCCTTCACGACCCTTCCCTTCTCGAGCGAGCGGCGCGAGCAGATCCATCACGCGATCGTACACGGCGGCACCGCGGCACTCAACCGGCTGCACGCCGACCTGGGCGAATGGTTTGCGGCGGCGGCGCTCCAGGCGTGCTCGGCCGCCGGGCTCGCGCCTGTGGACATCGCTTTGATCGGCTCGCACGGCCAGACCATCTGGCACGAGCCGCCCCAGGCCGGCCGCCGGGGCGCGACCCTCCAGCTCGGCTGCGCGGCAACCATTGCGGAGCGGACGGGTATCCCCGTGGTCAGCGATTTCCGGACGCGCGATGTCGCGGCCGGTGGCGAAGGTGCGCCGCTCGTGCCGTGGGTCGACCGTTTTCTCTTCGCAGATCCCGAACAACGGCGCGTGCTGCAGAACATTGGCGGCATGGCCAACCTGACGCGCGTGCCGAAGCGGGGCGAGGCCGCGCCGCTGCTGGCGTTCGACACCGGACCGGGCAACGCGCTAATCAACTCGGCGGTCGAGATCGCGAGCGACGGCGCCGAAACCTACGACATGGATGGGCGGCGCGCGGCGCGCGGCCGCGTGGACGAGCGGCTGCTCGCGGAATTGCTCGCGCATCCGTTCTTCGCGCGCGTGCCGCCCAAGTCGACCGGACGCGAAGTCTTCGGCAAGCCGTTCGTCGAGGAAACCGTCCGACGCTATCCCGGCGTTCGGAAGGACTGGGATGGCTTGATCGCGACCTTGACCGCGCTGACCGCGCGCACGATCACGGATGCGATCAAGCGCTGGGTGGTGCCGCAGGGTGTGGACGAAGTCATCGTGACCGGCGGCGGCTCACGCAATGAAGTGCTGATGCGCATCATTCGTCAGCAGCTCGAGCCTTTGCCCGTTCACACGGGCGCTGTGCTCGGCGTGGATCCCGACGCCAAGGAAGCGGTTGCCTTCGCCGCGCTGGCGTGGGCGCACGTCAAGCGTGTGCCGGCCAACGTGCCGGAGGCCACCGGCGCGCAGGGACCGCGCGTGCTCGGCAGCTACACGCCCGGAAAAACTGGAATCGAAAACTGGAAAACTGAAAGCTGATATGCGTTGTTTCCTGGTTGTCCTGATGTTCGCGTCCCTTACCACAGCATGCGCCCGAAACCAGCAGGTCGATGAGCCGCAGCCGATGGTCGTCACCGATTCAGTCGTCTGGAACGGTGATCCGGACCTCGCGCCCGTGCTGGTAAGACCCGAGCTCACGCCCTACGTCATGGCGGGTGTCGAGCGGCTGGAGCTGCGGGTCGGCCCGCTCGAGTTCCTCGAGCGCCTCGGCACCATCGCGGAAGACACGACGGCGCCCTGGCTGGTACGCCTGAATGCGCTGCGCCTGCTGGCCAGACGCGGTGCCATTGGCGAGCTGCCCGCTTTCGTGCGGGCGCTGGAGGCGTCCGACGAGCGCGTGCGCATCGCGGCGGTTGCCGGCATGCGCGAATTCATGAGCCTGCGCCCGGAAACCGCGATCGAGATCCTGGCGATCGCGTTGCGCGACAAGTCGCCGCGCGTACAGTCGGCCGCGCTCCAGATGCTCGGCGACCGCGACGTGCAGCTGGTGCGGGAATTCCATGCGCGCACCGACCACAAGGAGCTGCGCGCCGTCGCACTCGATCTGATTCGCGCGGCCGAAGAGCGCGGCGCGCCCCTGGTCGCGATGGACGAGGCTGGCACGCTCGAGCGCACGACTCGCGCGGGCGCGAAATTGAGCTTCAGGCCGACCCGGCGCTGGCCCGGGTGGGATGCCGCTGTCGGCGATGTCATCGTCACGCTGCCCGGCAAGAAGCCGGTGATCGTGGCAGCGGGCGTGGAAGTGGTCGGTAATGTGGTGCCGGCGTTCTTCGCGGGTACCGGCAAGACGCTCGTCTACGAGCTGAACCGGGAGATTCGCGCGCGGGACCTCGAGACCGGTGACGACCGCAAGCTCGCGGACGGCATCGCGCCGCGCATTCTCCCGTTCACCGAAGACATCATCTACTACAGTGAGATTCGTGAGCGGCGTGGTGAGACAGCGAACAGCTTCACGTTCAAGTACAACGTGATGCGCGTGCCGGTTGCGGGCGGCACGCCCGCCAGTGCCGGGCAGATCGGCGCGATCGCGCTGAACGAGCTGAAGGGCAATTACTCGACGGTGAGGTGGAGCCGCGTCGAAGAGCGCGAGGGCGAGTTCTATCTGGTGGGTGAAATGATCGAGGATTTCAGATTGCCGAGTCCGTTCTGACGGGACGGAATTACCGCCCCGCCGCAAAATGCCGGCGCACCCTCTCCGAGTTGACTACTTCCGTAGCGTGCCCAGAATGCTCACGAAGAAGCTGCTGAGAATTGTCTGCACGCCGAGCGCGGTCAGCGTCGCGCCCGGAATGACCCAGCGCATGGTGTAACCGTAGTCCAGCGCGCCGAACGAGGCGAGCCGCCATTGGTTCACCGCGCTGCCCAGAAGCACCAGCCCGGCGATCAGCGCCAATGCTCCGGCGATCAGCCCCTTCTCGAGATTCATGACCTGGAAGAAGCGCGTCAGCCGCGGATCTTCCGGCATGAGTCCCTCCGTGATCGCGAACACCTTCGTGAAAAACGCGAACAGGATGGCCTGATAGCCGACCAGGATCGCGAGACACGAGAACAGCAGCGTATGCGCCGCGAACGTGACGCCGTTGATCGTCGTGTTGGGCAGCGCGATCGCCGCGCCGATCAGGCCGAGCACGACCAGCACGGCGCCCGGCAGCAAGAACAGCCAGCGCGGCGAGTACATCAGGAAGAAGCGCAGCGTGCTCCACCCATCCCTGAATGTCTTGAGATGAGGTGGGTGTGACGTGCGGCCGTCGGGGTGCAGCGTGATCGGCACTTCGGCGATGCGGCCGTTGAACAGCGACGCCTTGATGATCATCTCGGTGGCGAACTCCATGCCGATGCAGCGCTGGTTCAAACGCGTGTAGAACTGTTTGGTGAAGCCGCGCAGACCGCAATACACGTCCGAAATCGGCGCGCGGAACCAGCGGCGCGCCATCAGCGTGAATGCCGGATTGCCCCACCACCGATGCAGGAACGGCATGGCGCCCGGCAGGACGCGTCCGCCACCCCACGGCAGCCGGCAGCCCTGCACGAGCTCGTAGCCTTCACGCAGTTTATCCACGAAGCGCGGAATCTCACCGAAGTCATAGCTGTCGTCGGCATCGCCCATGATGATGTAGCGGCCGTTCGCGGCGGCGATGCCGCCCATGAGCGCGGCGCCGTAACCCTTCTGCTCGACGTCGACAACGCGCGCTCCCAGCCTGCGCGCGATCTCCTGGCTGCCATCGCGGCTGCCGTTGTCGGCGACAACGATCTCGCCGTCGATGCCGTGCTGATCGAGCGCGCGTTGCGCCTTCACGATGCAGCTCTCGAGCGTGTCGGCCTCGTTGAGGCACGGCATTACCACCGAAACTTCCGGATTCTCAGCGCGCATTCGACGCCGCGAAAGCTGGCGGGCAGAGCGTCAGCGTCGGCTGCTGGCCCGGCGCCGTGGCCGCCAGCGGCCGCTCGAGCAGGATACCGAGCACGGCCGTGCCCTGCGTGAAGCCGGCGTGAACCAGACAGAAGGAATTGATGTAGTTGGCGACGACGGGCACCGCGTAGTAACCCGTGAGCGCGTCCGTCCGGTCGAGCACGAGATAGCGCGCGTTCGCCTCGGTTGCGATGCGGAAGAACTCCTCCGGCCGCTCGGTCTTCGGAATGTCGACGCCGCGCCGGTCGCTCAGCGCGAAGAACAAGCCGGGCTTCCGCGAGATCACGACCGCATGCTTCGGCAGGCCGCTGCGCGACCAGTCGGCGAGGCTCAGATAGTCCTGCCACTCGGGATCTAGACAGCCGTACGGCTGGCCGGCGCGGAATGCGCTTCTGCACTCACTCGCCGCGCGCGCGCGCTGCACGATCGCCGGCCCGGCGAGCAGCACGAACGCGAGCGTCGCGATCGCGCCGACCGAAAGCGCGAGCGCGGCCCGCCGGCGCCGAATCGGCCAGAGCACGGCTTCGGCGGCGTAGGTCAGCGCCAGCGGGATGAGCGGCAGCATATAGCGCTCACCCGCCCAGGGCGGCGGACACAGGAACAGCATGCCGCCGTACAGCGGGAAGAAGATCTCGCTAAGGCCGAAACGTCGCAGACCAGTCCCGCCTCCGCCTCCGCCTCCGCCTCCGCGCAACCGCAGCGCCCAGCCCGCGATCGCGAGCAGCAGCAGCGCAAGACCGAAGATGAACGGCCCCGGCTGACCGCGGAAGAGCAGCGGCAGCATGATGCCGCCGTACGCCTTCGTATTCTCGGGAATGCGCTTCAGCAGGTCGGTAAATGAAGCACGCCCCAGCTCGGGCGCGTACACGTCGAGATACCAGAACTGGTTGCCGTAGACGTTGCCTGCCGTGTGCGTGTGCGTCCACCAGTACCACCAGCCCATGGCCGGCGTGACGATCGCGACAAGGATGGCCAGCTGCTTCCAGCGTTTCTCCAGCACGAGCCAGCCGATCATGGCCACGACCATGGGCAGCGCGGCGGTGCGCGTGAGGTATGCGGCCGCGGCCGCGAGCGCCGCCACGACGACGCGCCCGCGCGCCTCGCGCGGCACCGCTTCCATCAGCCAGAGCGCGAGCATCGCCAGCGCCCAGAAGGGCACGTCCGACAGCTCGTAATGGCTCATGACGAGCAGCCCCGGGCTGATCGCCGTGACCAGGGCCGCGAAGAGCGCAATGCCCGCGGTCGTGCGGCGGCGCAGCCACAAATAGGCGAGCGCGACGCCCGCGGCCGAGAAGGCCACCGTCACCAGCTTGATGTGCACCCAGGGCTGGATGCCGAGCAGCGAGGCGATGGCGAGAATGGTGGGGTAGCCGGGTGGATAGTACGTGTGCGGCGTCGCGACCGGATCGTGAATGCTGAGGTACGCGCCCTGCTCGACCAGCGAGCGCGAGAGCGCGACGTACACGCCATTGTCGCCGCCGGTGAAGATCGTCGGATTGAAGACGGCCGCGACCAGCAGCAGATGCAGCGCGACCAGGCCGAGCGCGATGTACGGCGCCGGCAGGCTGAGCAGCTTCAGCCTGTGCTCGGGTGCCGTCGGCTTCGCCGCAGCCGGCGGCTTCTTCTTCTGGCTTGCCTTGATCTTCTGACCCATCTCGGTTCTGTCGTTGGTCGATCGCGCGGGCCTGCGGAATTACCCCGCAGGTGACCTAATGTGCACGTCGTCGCCTCTCGCGACGAGTACTGGCGCACTCGCGCCGGACCTCGTTCAATTAGCGGGGGATTACCTGTTGCGGAGGCGGTGGCGGAGGCGGAGGCGGAGGCGGAGGCGGAGGCGGAGGCGGGAATGGGCGCTGGGGCGGGAGGCAAAGGGTGGCTGAACGGGTGAGCAGGTCGCCGCTGCGGGTGTTCGGACAGCCAAAGATGGCCGGGCTGTTGTTCCTGGGCTTCTCGTCGGGTCTGCCCTTCTTTCTGAGCGGCAAGACGCTGCAGGCGTGGATGACGCAGGAGGGTCTCGACCTCGCCACCATCGGCGCGATGAGCCTGGTTGCATTGCCATACTCGCTGAAATTCATCTGGGCACCGCTGCTCGACCGCTACATACCGCCGCTGTTCGGACGCCGGCGCGGCTGGATCCTCATCACGCAGATCGCGCTGCTGCTCGCCGTCATCTGGATGTCGTTTCGCGATCCGCAGACCGGCTTCCAGCTGCTCGCCATCAACGCGATCCTCATCGCTTTCTTCAGCGCGACGCAGGACGTCGCGATCGATGCCTACCGTACCGATGTGCTGGACGATCACGAAATGGGCGCGGGCGCCGCGGTCTGGGTGCTCGGTTATCGCATCGCGCTGCTCGTGACCGGCGGTCTCGCCTTCGTGCTGGCGGATTTCATCGCCTGGTCGACGGTCTACCTGCTGATGGGGCTGCTGATTCTGCCCGCCATGATCGCGACCTGGCGCGCTCCCGAGCCGGTGCTGCACGGCCGGCCGCCGCAAACGCTGGTCGATGCGGTCAAGCTGCCCTTCCTGGATTTCTTCCGCCGCGCGGGCGCGTCCAAGGCGTTTCTCGTACTGCTCTTCATCGTGCTCTACAAGCTATCCGATTACATGGCGCAGAACATGGCGACGCCGTTCCTGCTCCGCATCGGCTTCACGACCACCGAAGTCGGCGCAATCTCCGGCGGCATTGGACTCGGCGCCACCATTGTCGGCGCGCTGGCGGGCGGCGCGGTCGTCGCGCGCATCGGCATCAACCGCTCGCTCTGGGTGTTCGGCGCGTTGCAGGCGGGCAGCAATCTGATGTACTACTTCCTTTCGCTGATCGGAAAGCATACGGGCTTCCTGATCGCGACCATGCTGGTCGAGAATTTTGCCACCGGATTGGTGACGGCGGGCTTCGTCGCATTTCTGATGAGCATGTGCAGCGTGCAGTTCTCCGCAACCCAGTACGCGCTACTCTCGAGTCTCATGTCGGCGAGCCGCGACATCCTGGTCGCGCCGGCCGGACGCATTGCGGAAATGACCGGCTGGCCGAGCTTCTTCCTGATTACGCTCGCGGCCGGCATACCGGGCTTGTTGCTGCTGCCCGTATTCGCGCCGTGGCATCGCGACACGCCGCTGATCGCGGCGCAGCACACAGGTGAAACGGTCAGCGCGACGGACGCGACGCGCGCTGCCTACAAGGCAGGGAGAGAGGAATGATGGGCGAACGTGCGAAAGGGCGTAGGGGCGTAGGGGTGAAGGTGCGCTGGTGCGCCGGTGTGCTGCTGCTGGGCGCGTGCGCGGGTGCTGCGGCACCCGAGCGGCCTTCACCGGATGCGACGACGGCGCGGCCGCCCGCGGAGCCGGTGCCGGCCATTCCGGCGGTGGACGGTCCTCTGGTTCTCGACGTGGCGTATCCGCGCGCAAACGCGACCGTCACCGCGCGTGACTCCAACTTCATCTTCGGCTCGACCGGAACCGGCCGCGCGACGCTCACGATCAACGGCGCGCCCATCGACGTGAAGCCGAATGGCGGCTGGCTTGCGTTTCTGCCGGTGCCGCGCGACGGCGTGTATCGCCTGCGCGCAACCCGGGGCACCGACACCGCATCATTCGAGCGGCACGTGACCGTGTTCACGCCCGCCGCCGTGCCGCCGGCGGGAGCGCGCATTGCCAGCGTCACGCCGACCGGCGCGCTCGTCGTACGACCGGGGCAGAACGTCGAAATTGTCGCGACCGGCACGCCCGGCGCTCAGGTCTGGCTGGTGCTGCCGGACGGGCGGCGCGTGCCGCTCATCGAATCGCGTGCGGCGGATCCGTCACTCAACAATGCAGCCGATTTCGAGACGCAGGCGCGACCGAGGCCGCCGGCCGTGACCAGCCGATACGAAGGATTTTTCGAGGCGCTGCGGTTGCGCACCACCGATACCGCGGTCGCGCGGCCGCGGATCGGCACACTGGGCAGCGACACCGCGCGCGCGCACGTCGAGCTGATCGTCGGCACCGACACCGCGCGGACGCCCCTCGCGCTCAATCTCGCGGTGCTCGAGCAGCCACGCGTCGGCGTCGCGGTCGACCGCAGCACCGGCGGGCCGACCCGTGAATGGCGCATCCGCGGCCGCAACGCGCCGGCCGGTCCGTTCCACTACTTCTGGCCGCACGGCACGCGCCTCACCATCACCGGACAGCGCGGCAATTTCTATCGCGTGCATCTCACCGGCACCGTCACTGCCTGGGTGCCGGCCGACGACGTGCAGCTGCTGGCCGCCGGCACGCCGCCGCCCGGCGGCGCGATTGGCGGCGCGCGCTTCGCGCCCGTGGCCGATTACATCGATTTGCGCATCGATCTGCCGGAACGTTTGCCGTACCACATCGAGGAAACGGAAAACACCCTCCAGCTCGATGTCTACGGCGGCGTGAGCCAGGTCAACTTCTTTCAGTACGGGAAGCTCGACCCGCTCATCGAGCGCGCGATCTGGAGCCAGCCGCGCGACAGCATCTTTCGTGTCGATGTGACGCTCACGAAACCGGTGTGGGGCTATCACGCGTTTCACGATGCGAACGGCAATCTGATTCTGCGTATCCGCCGGCCACCGGTCATCGATGCGCGCCAGCCGCTGCGCGGCCTCACCATTCTCGTGGACGCCGGGCATGGCGGCCGCGACACGGCGACCGTGGGACCGACGCGCTTTCCGGAAGCGCACGCGAATCTCGCGATCGCGAACGCGCTCGAGCCGCTGCTCGCGGAAGCGGGCGCCAGGGTGGTCATGACGCGCCGCACGAACATCTTTCTGGAGCTCGCCGAGCGCACGCAGATGGCGGTCGATTCGGGCGCGCACATCCTGCTCTCGATTCACAACAACGCGTTCCCCGACGGCGTGAATCCGTTCGTGAACAACGGCACCAGCACGTACTACTACCATCCGCACTCGGTCGATCTGGCGCAGTCGCTGCAGGGCGAGCTGCTGGCGGAGCTGGGACTGCGCGACATCGGCTACGGTCGCGCCGACCTCGCGCTGGTGCGGCCGGCCTGGATGCCGGCTGCTCTCACCGAGACGAGCTTCATGATGATTCCGGAGCAGGAGGCCGGCCTCGAGAATCCGGAATGGGTCGGGCGCATCGCGCGCGCACACCTGCGCGGGCTCCAGGAATTCCTGAGAAGCAGGGCCGCCGCGCAGGAATGAGACTTTCGATTGCCGTCGCGATCGGGCTGGCCGTCGCGTGCCCGGCCGTGCGCGCGCAGGTCCGTCCGAACGCGACGTGGCGCCAGATCCAGTCGCAGAACTTCACGATCATCTACGAGGCTGGCCTCGACTCCATCGCGCGCCACGCCGCGGTGCGCGCGGAGCGGGAGCACGCGCGTCTGTCGGCCGGCCTGATCAATCCGCCGGAAGACCGCATCGACATCGTCATAGCCGACAACAGCGACGTTTCGAACGGCAATGCGCGGCCGTTTCCCAACAATCGCATCACGATCTGGGTGCGCCCACCGGTCGAGGAGCTGAGTCTCCAGAACTACGACGACTGGATCGATCTCGTCATCACGCACGAGCTGACGCACATCTTTCATCACGAACCGGCCGGCCGGGTCGGCCGCGGGCTGCGCGCCGCATTCGGCCGCGTGCCATTCCCCTGGCCGTTCTTCCCGGTGCTCGGCACGCCGCGCTGGAACCTCGAGGGACTCGCGACCTTCATCGAATCGCGTCACACCGGCGCCGGTCGCGTGCAGGGCAGCTATCACGAGATGGTGGTCCGCACCGCGCTGCTCGAGGACGCGTTTCCCGGCATCGACCGCATCAGCGGCGAGACGCCGCTCTGGCCGGGCGGCTCACGAGCCTACATCTACGGCTCGCTTTTCATGGATTACATCGCGCGCCGATACGGGGCAGACGCGCACCGCGAGTTGATAGAGAAGACCGCGGGCTCCGTGCTGCCGCCGCCCTGGCGCATGGATGGCGTCGCGAAGAGCGCGCTCGGCCGCTCCTTCACCGATCTGTACCGGGACTGGCGGACCGAACTCGAGCGCCGCTACCGGGCGCTGGCCGACACGCTGATCGCGCACGGCATCACGCAGACGGAGCGCGTGACTACCGCCGGACGCTGGGCGTTGTACGCGCGCGTCGCGCCGGACAATCGACGGCTGGCGTACGCGGATGAGAACGGCCGCGATGCCACGGCGACCCGCATTGTCGACCTGCGCACCGGCGACGACGTGCGCATACGGCGCAACGGCCTCGGCCGCATGGCGTGGCTGCCGGACGACTCCGCCTTCATCACGGCGCAACTCGAGTTCGCGGATCCTTACAGCTTCTTCTCCGACCTGTATCTCGTGCGCGGCGGCAAAGAGGAACGGCTGACGTACGGCGCGCGCGCCGAGTCGCCGGATGTGAGCCCGGACGGCACGCGCGTCGTCTACGTGCAGAACCTGAACGGTTCGAATCGGCTGGTCGTGCGCGACATCACGAGCGGAGCGGAGCGCGTGCTCATGGAGCGCTCGCCCGACGCGCACTGGATCCTGCCGCGCTGGAGCCCGGACGGCGATCGCATCGCGGTGCAGCGGTGGACCGGTGAGCGCGGGCACGACGTCGTCATCATCGATGGTGAAGGACGGATGCTCTCGGAGATTCGCACGAGCGGCGCCGATGGCGGGCCGGCCTGGTCGCGCGACGGCCGCTTCGTCATCTTCTCGTCCGATCGGACCGGCATCACGAATCTCTACGCACAGGAACCCGGCGGCGAGCTGCGCCAGGTGACCAACGTGCTAAGCGGGGCGTACTACCCGGAAGTCAGTCCGGACGGCCGCTGGATCTACTTCTCCGGCTATCACGCGGATGGCTTTCACATCAAACGAATTCCATTCGACGTCGCGTCCTGGCGCACACCGCTGCGCGAAGCGATTCCGGCGGCGCAGCGCCTCGACACATTGATGAAGGCTGAGCCGATCGCGCCGGCGGAGGTCGTGCTCGCGGAATCCGAAGACTACTCCGCACTGCCCTCACTGCTGCCGAAGTTCTGGTTGCCGTATGCCGACCTGGACAGCGTCGCCGGTGAATTCATTGGTGCGCTTACGGCCGGCGAAGATGCGGTTGGACGGCACGAGTACTTCGCCACCCTCGCCTACGATTTCGAGCGCGAGCGCGTGGCCGGCAATCTCGCGTACTCGTGGGCGGGATTGGGCAATCCCGTGCTGACGCTCGAAGCGTCGCGGCTGTGGGACAACACCGGGCCGGTGCGCATCGTCGACGATTCGGGAGTCGTGATCGACACCGCGAACACCTACGAGCGCGAGGACCGCATCGCACTCACCGCAGGACTTACGAACCGGCGGTGGCGCGCGAGCAATCTGCTGCTGCTCGGCGTCGAGGGTGTGGTCCTGAATCGCAGAGTGGTGGGCACAGCGCGGTTTCGCGATCCACGCGACGAGCTGCTTGGCATCATTGCCGGCGCCGCGTTCGCGAACTATCGCACCCCCGCGCTGGCCATCAGCGCGGAGGACGGCGTGCGCCTGAGCGCCACCGCTAACCGCCGCTTCGAGATCGATCCTCTGGCGGATCGGGATCAGAGCTACACGCAGCTGACCGGTGCCGGCGCCGCGTACAAGAGCGCGGGCGGCACCGGCTTCGCGCACAACGTGATCGCCGCGCGCGCCAGCGTGCTGTACCGCAGCGACCTTGCGCCCGGCCCGATCGACGTCGGCGGCCCGGACGATTTCCTGCCGGTGCGAGGCTTCGAGGAAGGAGCGCGCGTCGGCTTCAGCGCGTGGAGCGCGTCGCTCGAGTATCGCATGCCGCTCGCGCTGATAGCGCGCGGCTACCGGCTGCGCCCGCTCTTCATTGACCGCATGCGCGCCGTCTTCTTCGCGGATGCGGGCAACGCATCCTGCAATGACGAAGAGCGCGCGACGTTTCTCTCGTGTACCGGTAACCGCGGCCGACCGACCGATCTCCTGCTGAGCGCGGGTTTCGAGATCGGCGCGAATGTAGCCGTGCTCAGCTTCGTGCCGATCTGGTTGCGCGCGGGAATCGGCTTTCCGTTGGCCGGCGCGGAGAAGACGGCGCAGGTGTTCGTTACCTTTGCCCCTTCTTTTTGAGAGGCGCTACGGAGAGGCGCTACGGAGAGGCGCTACGGAGAGGCGCTACGGAGAGGCGCTACGGA
>JBQTJO010000012.1:0-4485 GCA_052387015.1 Gemmatimonadota bacterium | reverse complement strand
CGCGATTCATCGGCGTACAATCGCATCGCGGAGCTGACGGACCGCTTCGGGCCGCGCCTGAGCGGCAGCGAGAATCTCGAGCGAGCCATCGATTGGATGATCGTCCAGATGCGGCGCGACGGGCTGGAGAACGCGCGCGGCGAGCCGGTCATGGTTCCGCACTGGGTGCGCGGCCGCGAATCCATCGAGATGGTTGCGCCTCGCGCTGCGCGGATCGCGATGCTCGGGCTGGGCGGCAGCATCGGCACGCCGCCGGAAGGCATCACGGCAGAAGTGCTGGTCGTCTCCAGCTTCGACGAGCTGGCCCGGCGCGCCGCGGAGGCGCGCGGCCGGATCGTTCTGTTCAACGTGCCGTTCACGAGTTACGGACAGACCGTGCAGTACCGGTTGAACGGCGCGATTGCGGCCGCGCGCGCCGGCGCGGTCGCGAGCATGATCCGCTCGGTCGCGAGCTACAGCCTGCGCACGCCCCACACCGGCACGATGGATTACGACAGCGCGGTGGCGCGCATTCCGCACGCCGCCATCTCGGTCGAGGATGCCATGATGCTGCAGCGGCTCACGGATATCGGCGAACGCGTCGTCGTACGAATCAAAATGGAAGCGCACACGCTGCCGGACGCGCAGTCGCGCAACGTGCTGGCCGAGCTGCGCGGACGTGAGAAGCCGGACGAGATCGTCGTGATGGGCGGCCACATCGATTCTTGGGATGTCGGAACCGGCGCGGTCGATGATGCTGGCGGTGTCGTGGTAGCGTGGGAAGCCGTCCGGCTGATAAAGCAGCTCGGGCTGCGGCCGCGCAGAACCATCCGCGTGGTCGGCTGGACCAACGAGGAGAACGGGTTGCGCGGCGGAAACGCCTACCGCGACACCCATCGTGCCGAGATCGATCGCCACGTGCTCGCGATCGAGTCCGATGGCGGCGTGTTCAAGCCGCTCGGCTTCGGATTTTCCGGCAGCGATTCGGCGTATGCGATCGTGCAGCAGATCGGCAAGCTGCTCGAGCGCATCGGCGCCAGCCGCATCACGCGCGGCGGTGGCGGCGCCGACATTGGTCCGATCATGGCGCTGGGTGTGCCAGGCATGGGACTGAACACCGTCTCGGATCGATATTTCTGGTTTCATCACTCGGAGGCGGACATGGTGGACAAGCTCGACCCGCATGACGTAGCGCTCTGTGTCGCGACCATGGCGATCATGGCGTATGTCGCGGCCGACCTGCCGGAACCACTGCCGCGCGCGGCCACACGCACGCAATGAAGAGCATTGTCGTTGCGTTGCTGCTCCTGCTAGGCGGTGTTGCGCACGCGCAGACGCCGGGTGAGAATCTGCGCGTGTACCTGCTCACCTTCGGTCCTGGCGACGCTGTTTGGGAACGGTTTGGACATAATGCGATTCTGATCGAGCAACCTGAGATCAATAAGCGCTCTGTCTACAACTGGGGCATGTTTAGCTTTGACCAGCCGGGGTTTGTCAGACGGTTTATGCAGGGGCGCATGCTCTACTGGATGGCCGAGCGATCCTTAGAAGAAACAATATACGAATACAAGTACTTCAACCGGACGATCTGGGCGCAGGAGCTGAACCTGACGCCGGCGCAGCGCGTTGCGCTCCGCGATTTCCTGGAGTGGAATGCGCGTGACGAGAACAAGTTCTATCTCTACGACTACTATCGCGACAATTGCTCGACGCGCGTGCGCGATGCGATCGACCGCGCGATCGGCGGCGCGCTGAAGCGCAGCCTCGCGCCGCTGCCTACCGGAACGACCTACCGCTCGCACACGAAAGCGCTGACCTTCACCGATCCCGACCTCTACACGGGTCTGATGCTCGCCATGGGTCCGCGCATCGACGTGCCGTTGACTGCGTGGCAGGAAGGCTTCATTCCAATGGAGCTGCGTGAGTGGGTCGGCCGCGTGAAAGTACGCGCGCCGGACGGCAGCGAGCAGCCGCTCGTCCTTTCGGAAAGAACGTTGTACGAAGCGGTCGATCGCGCGCCTCTGCCCGAAAGCGCGCCGCCGCTGATCGTGCCCTTTACGATCGCGGGCAGCGTGATCGCCGGCCTCCTGCTGCTGCTCGCGCGCGTCGCGTGGACACGCCGCCGGGTCGCGCTGCTTCTCGCCATTGCGATCGGCACCTGGAGTTTGACGGTCGGCCTGACTGGAACCGTGATCGCGCTGCTGTGGGCGTTCACTGATCATGTTGTGACCTACAGCAACGAGAATCTGATGCAGGCCAATCCGCTGTCGCTCCTGCTCGCGGTGCTCGCGCCTGCGGCGGTGCTCGGCAAAGCCTGGGTGCGGCGCTGGGCCGCATGGTTCGGCCTGTTTGTCGCAGGGCTGAGCGCGCTCGGCTTCCTGCTGCAGCTGCTGCCGCAGCTGGACCAGGTGAACGGGGACATCATCGGGCTGCTCGCTCCCGTGCACGGTGCGGTCGCGTACATCCTGTGGCAGCGCTGGCACATCGACCCGCACGATGTCACGAAGCTTCGGAGCCCCTCCCCGAGCTGAGGCCGATCACGACCGTCACCACTGTCACACCCAGCCAGAGCAGCGCGAGCGCGCGCACCGGCACCTCGAAGTCGAGCTCGAAGAAAAACCGGACCAGCAGCCAGGAAGCCACGCCGCCCAGTAGCACGCCCGTGACCGCTGCCAGCGCGCCGAGCGCCGCGTATTCGGTGACCAGCACTTCCCGGATCTGGCGGCGGCTCGCGCCGATCGTTCTCAGCAGCACACTCTCACGCATGCGCTGAAAGCGCGAGGTCGCGATCGAGCCAATCAGCACGATCACTCCGGCGCTGATGCTGAACAGCGCCATGAAGCGGATCGCCAGCGTCACTTTGCCGAGCAGCCGATCGAGCGTCTCACGCACGGTCGCGAGATCGATCACCGACAGGTTCGAGTTTTCGGCGACCAGCGCGCGCTGCAGCTCGGCCCGCCGCCGCGGGTCCGGCATGCGCGCGAGTGCGACGTAGGTCTGCGGCGCACGCTCGAGCACACCGGCCGGGAAGACCACGAAGAAGTTCGTGTTGAAGCGCGCCCAGTCCACACGCCGGATGCTCGTGATCTGCGTCTCGATCGGCACGCCCTGAAAATCCCAGCTCACGCGGTCACCGAGCTCGACATTCAGATCGCGCGCGACATCCTGCTCGATCGAGATCGGCATCACACCGGCGGCAAGGCCGGAGCGATCCAGCCATTTGCCGGACACCAGCTCCTCCGATGCCACCATTGAATCGCGGTACGTGTTCCGATACTCGCGACGCAGCGCCCATGGCTCGATGTCGCGTGCTTCGCTGCGCGAGACCAGCCAGTCGACACTGCGGCCGTTCAACGCGTTAATGCGCGCAGGCACGATCGGCGTGAAGCTCGCGCCGGTTGCGCCGTGCCGGCCAAAGATCGTGGCCACGCTCGCCTGCTGGTCGGGCTGAATGTCGAAGACGAGCAGGTTCGGCGCGTTCTCGCCCGACTCGACCTTCAGCCATGCCAGCAGATTGTTCTGGACCGCCAGCATGGTAGCGATCACGAACACGCCGAAGCCGAGTGAGAGTATGACCGAGACCGTCTGATTGTGCGGCCGGTACAGATTCGCGATGCCTTGCCGCACCGTGAAGCGCGCGGATCGAGGCAGCAGCCGGCGCATCGCTCGCGCGAGACTCCACGCTGTGAGCCACAGCACCGCGAGCGTCGCGCCGAGCCCGCCCGCAAAGGCGAGTCCCGGCCGGTAGGCCTGCGCCTGCCACAGGCTCAGCGCCGTGATGCCGGCCACCAGCGCCACCAGCGCCAGCACACGATATGGGTCGAAGCGGCGGCGCGCGCTCTCGTACTCCACGCGCAATGCCTGCAGCGGCGCGATGCCGCGAATGGTGAGCAGCGGCACGATCGCGAACAGCACTGCCACCAGCAGGCCGATGCCCACACCGGCCGCGACCGAAGCCCAGTCGATCGTGAACGGCACGTCGAACGGCACCAGCGCGCTCAGTACGCGCGGCAGGAAGGCCTGCACGCCGAAGCCGATCAGCACACCGAGCACCGCACCGGCCAGCGAAAGCGCGGTGGCCTGGAGCAGATACGCGGCGAACACGGTGCGCTCGCGCGCGCCCAGACAGCGCAGCACCGCCACGACCCCGCGTTTGTCCTTGATGAAAACGTGCACCGCGGTCGCGACGCCGACGCCGCCGAGCAGCAACGCGGCGAGACCGACCAGTCCGAGGAACCGGCTCAGCGCGCTCAATGCCTGAGCGAGATTTTCTCCTTGTTCGTCGGCCGTATCGAAATCGATGAGGTTGCGCCGCAGCCGGTCGTGCCGGCGGTCGACGAACTGCTGCAGGAGCTTCGCGTCCGGAATGCGCAGGTACGCCTGGTACTGCGCCAGGCTGCCGAACTGCAGCAGTCCCGTTGCCGCCAGATCGCGCGCCGCAATGTAGACGCGCGGGCCGATGATGTTGCGGAAGCTGAAATCGGCCGGCGACTTCTTCAGTGAAGC
>JBQTJO010000011.1:0-3466 GCA_052387015.1 Gemmatimonadota bacterium | reverse complement strand
TTGTATGACACCGACCCGCACGCCCGCATCAGCTGGTCAATGTCCCGCCAGAATCCCTTTGGGATGGTTTTGACCAGCTCGATGATCAGGGAGTCGAGCAGTTCGGCTGCCTGGTAGACCCGCAGGTATTCGAAGCTCATGCGTGTACTGCTGGCTGCTGAGGCGGGGCGGAGGAATAGCAGGAGTGTCCGTTAACGGCGGACTTCGCAACGGCTGACTTCGGCACGTAGAAGCGGCACTTGACACCGGCACCTGACATCGGCACCTGAAGCCGGCACCCGGAACAAGGCCGCCTTTGAGTGCCGCCTCTGAGTGCCGCCTCTGAGTGCCGCCTCTAAGTGCCGCCTCTAAGTGCCGCCTCTGAGTGCCGCCTCTAAGCGCCGCCTCTGAGTGCCGCCTCTGAGTGCCGCCTCTGCGTCCCGCTTTCAAGCTTCTACATACGCTGCTCTTGCTCCGCTCGGCACACCGGAATTAGATAGCAGTCGTCGTCGAAAATTCCTTCCATCGATTCATCACAAAACAACCAATCGCGCCCGCCGTGAAGGCGGGTGAATTCACCCAGGAATGAGGAGCAGCCGAGTATGGCGACCGCGGAATCTCAGGTGTTCGGGCTCGTGCTACATCCGCTCCGGCAGCTGTCCGGAGCGTTTTTGCTGGTACTCGCAGTGACGGCGGCCGGGCTGGCGCAGTCGACCGGTTCGGTGGTGGGCGTGGTCACGACCGGGCAGGGCGGCGCGCCCATCTCGGGTGTGGCGATCCGGGTGGCCGGCGGCTCGCAGGTCGCGATCGCGCGCGGCGACGGCACCTACCGTCTTCAGCTGCCTGCCGGCCAATACGAGATCCAGGCCGCCGTCATTGGCTATGCCGCGGTATCGCAGACCGTGACCGTCTCCGCCGGCCAGACGACGACCCAGAACTTCTCCCTCGCGCCCAGCGCCTTGCCGGTCGACGAGCTGGTCGCGATCGGCACGCGCCGCGTGAATCGAACCGTCACGGAATCACCGGTACCGGTCGATGTGGTGGCGGCGGCGCTGATCGAGAACGTCGGTCTGATCGAGACCGCGCAGATCCTGCAGCGGCTGACGCCGTCGGTGAACTTTCCGCGCACCTCGATCGCGGACGGCACCGACCATCTGCGGCCGGTCACGCTGCGCGGCCTCGCGCCGGACCAGGTGCTGGTGCTGCTGAACGGCAAGCGTCGCCACAACACGGCGCTCGTGCACGTCAACGGCACGGTCGGCCGCGGCTCGACGTCGGTCGACCTGAACGCGATTCCGGCCAACGCGATCGAGCGCATTGAAGTCCTGCGCGACGGCGCGGCCGCGCAATACGGCTCGGACGCGATTGCCGGCGTGGTCAACATCGTATTGAAGTCGGGTGAGCGCCGCGAAGTGACGACGACGTTCGGCCGGGTTCAGAGCAGCGAGAACGGCCGTGACTTCACGGATGGCGAGCATGTCGACGTCAGTGCCACGTATGGCGTGCTGTTCAAGCAGGGCGCGCATTTCACGGTCAACGGCGCGTTCCGCGATCGCAACCGCACCAACCGCGCGTATCCGGATCGCCGGCAGCAGTATTTCAGCGGCGACGCTCGCAACAACGATGAAGCAATCATCTCCAGTTGGCAGGGTGATGGTGATTCGCGCGATCTGGGCGGCTTCCTCAATGCGGGCATTCCGCTGGGCAAGACGACCGAGTTCTACGCCTTCGGCGGCCTGACGCATCGCGAGGGCATGGCGGCGGGCTTCTTCCGGCGCGCGAACGACGCGCGCACGGTGCGGGCGATACATCCGGGTGGCTTCCTGCCGGAGATCGGCAGCGAGATCGTCGACTTCTCGGGCGCCGCCGGCGTGCGCGGCGAGCTCGGCGCATGGCGCTGGGATTTCAGCTCGGTCTATGGCGGCAACTCCTTCGAGTTCAGCGTGCACAACAGCAACAACGTGACGCTCGGCACCGGCAGTCCGACCGTGTTCGATGCCGGGCTGCTCGGCTTTGCGCAGTGGACGAACAACATCGACTTCTCGCGCCAGGTCAACGTCGGCTTCGCATCGCCGCTCAACATCGGCCTCGGCGCCGAGTTCCGTCTCGACAACTATCGCATCGAATCGGGCGAGCCCGATTCGTATCGCGATGGCGGTGTGCGCATTATCGACGGTCCGGCCGCGGGTGGCCAGGGCGCGCTGGGCGCGCAGGTCTTCCCCGGTTTCCGGCCGGCGGATGTAACCGATGAGAGCCGCAACAACATCGCGGCGTATCTCGATCTCGAGAGCAACGTCACCGAGCGGCTGCTCGTGAACGTGGCTGGCCGCGTCGAGCGCTACAGCGATTTCGGTTCGACGGCGGACGGCAAGATCGCGGCGCGCTTCGAGCCGGCACGCGGCTTCGCGCTGCGCGGCGCGGCGGGCACCGGCTTCCGCGCGCCCTCGCTCGGTCAGTCCTTCTTCTCGGCGACATCGACCAACTTCATCGTCGTGAACGGCGTGAACACGCCCTTTGATATCCGCACCTTCCCGGTGAACACGGAGGAGGCGGCGCTGCTCGGCGCGAAGGAGCTGCAGCCGGAAGAATCGGTCAACCTGAGCGCGGGCGTGTCGATCGATCTCATGTCGGGCCTCACCATCACGGCCGACTACTACGCGATCGACATCGATGACCGCATCGTGCTGTCCGGCAACTTCACGGATCCCGCGGTGCGCCGGATGTTCGAGCAGCGCGGCTTCACCGGCGTCGGCGGCGGCCGCTTCTTCACGAACGCGATCGACACCGAGACGCGCGGCTTCGACATCGTCGCGAACTACGGTATCCTGCTGGGCAAGTCGGGCATGCTGCGCTTCACGGGCGGCTACAACCACAGCGAGACGGAGGTCACGCGCATCGCGGACACGCCGCCGGAGCTGAGCGCGTTCCAGTCCACGCTCTTCGATCGCGTCGAGGAAGGCCGCATCGAAGTCGGGCAGCCGCGCGACAACCTGAACCTCACGCTGAACTACACGCTCGGCAAATGGGCCGTGAACCTGCACAACCAGCGGTTCGGCGAGGTGTCGCAGCGCAACGCGAACGCGACCGGCGCGCTGGACCAGACCTTCGGCGCGGAATGGATCACCGATCTGGACCTCTCGTACAAGCTGCGGCGCGTGCGCATTGCGGCGGGCGCGAACAACCTGCTGGACGTCTACCCGGACGAGTGGAAGGACTTCTCGGCGGGCGTAAGCGGCGCGCTCACGACTAGTGGCATCTACCGGTTTGCTGGGGGAGTGTCGCCGTTCGGATTCAACGGGAGGACGGTTTACGTCCGGCTGTCCTACCGATGAGCTGAGTAGGGGCGGAGGGGAGTAGGGGAGGAGGGGCGAAGCGGCGCGCTCACGACTAGTGGCATCTACCGGTTTGCTGGGGGAGTGTCGCCGTTCGGATTCAACGGGAGGACGGTTTACGTCCGGCTGTCCTACCGATGAGCTGAGTAGGGGCG
>JBQTJO010000010.1:0-8847 GCA_052387015.1 Gemmatimonadota bacterium | reverse complement strand
ACCGCGTCGGCATCCTGGAGGTTCATGCCTTCGGCCAGGACATCGGTCGCGACCAGAACGTCGACCGCTTCCCGGACGGGCACGGCGGGACGTCCGCTCGAGCGAGGCGAGAAGCATTCGACGACCTGCCGCCGCGCCGCCGGACTCTCACCGATCCACGCGCCGCCACCGTCGATCAGCCCGGTCCGGAAGCGCCGCCGCAGCGTCATCCAGAGCGCGCGCGCTGTATCGCGGTACTCCGTGAACACGAGCGTCTTCGCGTTGGCCGGCCGCGCTGCGAGCATGTCCAGCAGCTTCTCGAGCTTGTCATCGCGCGCGGATCTCAGCCCGGAAAGCCAGGCGCGCAACACGGCCAAATCCTGTCGTGCCTGTTCGGCCAGAGCGCGCTGGTCGCCGCGCTGCGGCTCGAGCGCGACCGCTTCGAGCACCAGCTGGAGCGCGTCGTCACGGGCGCCGTACAGCGACCTGAACGCCGCCGGGCGCAGCAGCAGCCCTCGCTCGAGTGCGGCAATGAACTCCTCATAGAAACAGATCTGGCGGGAGAGCGATGCGCGCATTGCGGCAACGCCGGACTCCATGCGCTTCAGCAGACCGAACCGAAGCACTTCCGGTGCAAAGGCGCTCGCATGCTGCGCAACGCGGTAGGGCGCAAAAGCGAGCGAGCCGAGCAGCCGGCCGAGCTGGGCGGCGGCGATCGGCAGCTGATAGCCGATGACTTCGGTACGCACGTGCGCCGGAAAGCCTGCCCGCTCGGCGGAGCCTCGCACCTCCGCGCGCGTCCGGCGGATCATGCACGCGCGCAGGATGCGCGCGCGGTCGCGCGGACTCTCCAGCAGCGCGGCTTTGAGCGAGCCGATGCCGAGATCGCGGAAAGCGTGATCGGAGCACCAGAGCCGAAGCTGGAAGTACAGGTCCGACAGCGAGTTGTTGACCGGTGTCGCGGTGATCAGGACGACCCGCGCGGGGCGGCAAAGCAGATGCAGCGCGCGATAGCGGCGGGTGCGCGGGTTTCGGAACGCGTGCGCCTCATCCACCACGATCAGGCCGGCGTTGAGCCGCAGCGCGTGGCCGAGCGCAATCTGCGTGTGCGAGAACAGCTGGACGGCTTCACCCGCCGCGATGCGGCGCAGCTCGGTGCGCCAGAGCCGGCGCAGGCTGGCCGGCACGATGACCGCCGGGCGCAGCCCGCGGCTGGCGGCCTGCTCGATGAGCGCCAGCGCGATGAACGTCTTGCCGAGGCCGACCGAATCGGCGATGAGCACGCCGCGCCGGTGCTCGAGAATTGTCGTAGCCTGTTGTACCGCTTCATGTTGGAATGCCGCGAGGGGCAGTGCAGTGGTCGGTTCCCATGTGGAACCGTTTTGGAAGCTATACCGCGCCGCCAAGAGCGCTTGAGCGACCTCGTACGGCGAGACCTGCCGGAACATCAGCCACCGGCCCGGTCGAGCGTGTCGAGAACGACCGGCAGCACGTCATAGCCCGCCTGCCATAGCTCCTCGAAGCGGCGGCTGCAGGTGCGGATCGCGGCCGGCTGCGTGAGCACACAAGTAAATGCAAGTCCGAAAAGCGGATACGGCCGCCCGAAGTAGTGCGCGCCCAGCAGAACGGCGCTCGCCTCGCCGGGCAGTCCGCCGAAAATCGAGAAATCCGGGTTCCACACGTGATGGGGCGCAGTACGTATTTCGAGCCGGCCGCTGCGCGCGAAGTCGCTCAGCATTCCAAGCCGCGGCTGCCCGGGTTCCGGGCTGTCGAAGAGGGCGGCGGCATCAAGCTGACCGAGCATGATGCGGCAACAATCCAGCCGTGCCACTTCCGATTCGACGAGGTCGAGGCCGGCGAGACGCAGGTGGGCGACCGCAAAGTCGGCGACGCAGGCGCTCTGAAGCAGGCGGCCGAGCGTCTGTCGCAGCGAGGGCTGTTGCCGCTCGTCGATCACCGCCGAAAAGCTCACGATCCCTTCAGCCAGCGGTCGAACCGGTCGAGCGCGCGCAGCTCGGAGCTGGCGAGGCCGTAGGCGCGAGCGATCGTCGCGTTCAATCCCCTCTGTGTCGATTCCGTCAGCTCACCCCGCGAGTGCGCCGCCCGTGAGAGCGCAATCAGGCGTTCGCGTTCGAAGCTCCGCCACTCGCGCGGCAGCGGCAGCATCGACACGGTCCACGCGAAGAAACGGAAATGCGCGTCCTTCGCGCGCTCGGCGATCGCACGCGCGAAGGCGCGCAGTGGCAGCGAATTGAAATAGGCGCAGAGCAGATGCGCATCGTCTTCCGGCAGGTGGATGAAATACACGGTATTGATGGCGACGACGTCCACCGGCAGAACCACCGCCTGGAGCGTGCTTGCCAGGTCGTGCCAGGCTACGGAAGTGCACGGTGCAGGTGTCTTCGGCACAGAGCGCAGATCGCAGCCGTGTTTTGCGAGAAACGAGGACAGCCGCGGCAGCTGTTTCGGTGTCTCGGGACGGCGGCACAGCAGCCAGCGCTCGCGTCGAAGAGACCAGGCAGCGACGTCGCAGCCGCGGATGACCGGAGCGATGGCCGCCCGTTCGACGATCCCTTCGTACGCAGCAGCATGGGCGGCGCCGGTGCGTCCCTCACAGCGGATCGCCGCGAGACCGGCCAGCTTCGCATCCACGTGCGTGAGCAGCATGAGCGCGTTCTCGCCGGAGACCACGCCGCGGCGCACGTGCAGCTCCGGAAACGAGCCGAGCATCGGCGCGGCCTGCATGCGCGACAGCGCGGACCGTACGTCACCGGGCACGAGCAGCCACGGGGCGCGCAGATCATCGCGCACGAAGGGCAGGTCGCCTTGCGACGTCGAAAATACCAGCGGCGCGCCGCCGCGCCGGATCATGGTGGTCGCGACATGCGAAGCCGGTACTGCGTCCGGTCCGCGCTTGCGCGCGACGATCACGGCTGCAAACGCATCCGCCTGAAAGATGGATCGCTGATCGAGGCTGTGGTCCTCGATCGATATGATATCGGCCTGCTCGAGCAGCAGCTGGCGCGCGGACGCGCCGGAGAGCGAGCGCATGAACTTCGCGGGCAGGATGATGCCGAGCGCGCCACTTGGCGCGAGCAGGTCGAGCGCGCGCTCCAGGAACAGCATGGCGAGATCGATCTGATGGCCGCCGCCGTTCGCGCGACAGACCGCGTAACGCCGCCGCACCATTGCTGTGATGGAACGCGGCCAGTTGTGCGAGCGGACCCACGGCGGATTGCACAGAACGATGTCGAAGCCATGCAGCGCGGCGTCCGGGAAATGGACCGCAAAGCTAAAAAACGGACGCTCGTCCTTCGCACTCATTTCGGTTCTGGCGCGCTTCAGCTCGACCGCTCGTTCCCGCACACGAGAGATTTCGTCGCGCGCCAGTCGTGCTTCTTCGGTCAGCGAGCCGAACAGATCCTTCTGCCCGGACGCAGCGCGCAGCTCCGCGAGCTCGCGTGCGATTCGCTGTTGTTGCGTGCTCACCCACGAGCGGGCGAGGTGGCGCTCGGCATGAAGCAGCGTGCGCTGCAGCCGCGGCCGCTCTTCCGGTTCCGACGCGGCGTAGGCGCGCGCGGCGGGTTGCAGCCGATTCAGCCACTGACGCACTTCGGTGCTGGCGCCGCCCACGCGCAGGTCGAGCGGATCGACCAGCGAATCGCCCTGCCGGATCTGCCGGTCGAGGTTGGGCAGCGGCTGCACCGTGCCTGCCTGCTCGCCGGGCACGAGCGCCAGCCACAGGCGCAACGCGCACAGCAGCGCCGCATCGCTTTGCAGATCGACGCCGTACAGCGAATGCGCAACCGTTTCGCGCCGCGCGTGCAGAATGTCATTCCCGTCCGCGGCCGCGCGGCGCTGCGCGATCCTGGCGAGCGCGGCCAGCAGGAAGGCGCCGGATCCGCACGCCGGGTCCAAAACCTTGGCCTCCCGCAAAGCGCGCGACGTGGATTTCGACGGGCCGACATATGCATCGAGCGTGGCGCATACCAGCCGGTCCACGGTCGCGGCAGGCGTGTAGAAGGTTCCGGTCGTCGCGCGCACCCGCTCCGGCATCAATCCTTCGAACACGCGGCCCAGCATTTCGGGATCGACGCCGACGTCGCACACGCCATCGATGCGGGTGTCCGCCGCTTCGCGTGCGGTGAAGCGGTAGTGCTCGAGCAAATCGTCGAAAACGGACGTCACGGTCGCGTCCGGCAGATCCAGACGAGTGTGCTTGCGCTCGAGCGCGTGTCGCTCGAACAGTCCGCCGTTCAGATACGGCAGATCGCCGAAACCGGCGGCGCGCGCCGGCCGCTGCTCCGTGCGGCGGTTGAGCACGTAGAAGAACAGCGGCTTCAATACACCCGCGTAGAACGTGCGCCGCGAGTGCCACGCTCGAAAACGTCGAATCAAATACTCGGAATCGCCGGCGAGATAGCCTCGGTGCTGAAGGAAATACAGGAACATCAGCCGGCTGAGCAGCAGTAGTGCGAGCTGCTCGCGATCGCGCCGCTGGCGCGCGTCCGGACCGAGCCATGCGGCGGCGACGGCAGCGCGCTGCGCCGCGAAATCCGCGAAGAACCGCTTCGTAACGCGCGATCTGTCGAGTGCGCGGCCATGCCGTGCGGCGAGAGCGGTGCCGCGCTCGTCCGCAGCCGGCGTCAGCTCGTGCAGCGCTGCCAGATCCGAAGCGTGCAGGCGCGCGCGCTGCAAGGTGAGCGTGAGCAGCTGTTCGCCCAGGCCGAAGCTCGCCACCACGATGGCCGAGAAATCTGGGCGCGCGAACACGTACAGCTGGAGCTGCGCGTAATTGCGCGCGCGCAGCGTGCGTGCGAGTCGTGGAATGTCGGCATCGCCATGCGCGGCGTAGCAGGCGAGCGTGCCGCGCCCGCCGCAATACCACACCGGTGATTCCATATCGCCGAGCGGCACGGCGTCGCCGGCAAAGCCGAGCAGCGCTAGCAGGGGGGCGAGCGAGCGCGTGCGAAACGCGTCGTCGACTACATCACGGATGGAAGTGAGATCGGTGCGCACGCATGCATGAAGGCTTCGTGCGCGGGGCGGCTACATAGGGGAATGGGAGCAGGGGGGTAGGGGAGTAGGGGGTGGTTTATGTTATCAATGCGATTTGGGCGCGATCGATGGACGGCACCTCGTGGCAGTTGCGGCAGCGGGCCTCGTACGACTCGAGGCCGCCGACCTGGATGGTCGGGCCTTCGGCGGGCGCGGGCGCGCCGTTGATGAGCCGCTGGTTGCGGGTCGCGAGATTGCCGCAGCGGACGCAGATCGCGTGCAGCTTGGTGATGGTCTCGGCAATCGCGAGCAGGTCGTTGATCGCGCCGAAGGGCCGGCCGCGAAAATCCATATCGGTGCCGGCGACGATCACGCGCGTGCCGCGATCGGCGAGACCGTTGGCGACATCGACCACGCCGCGATCCAGGAACTGCACCTCGTCGACCGCAACCACCTGGGTTTCGGGGCGGACGCGCTCGGCGAGCTCGACCGATGACGAGATGGGCACGGCTTCGACCTCCCCGCCGTTATGTGAGCCGATCCTGCCGATGCCGCCGTAGCGCTCGTCGAGGTGCGACTTGAAAACCTGAACCTGCTTCTTCGCGAGCGTCGCGCGTCGCACGCGGCGCATGAGCTCCTCGGACTTGCCGCTGAACATCACGCCGCAGATCACTTCGATCCAGCCGCCCTGGCCTGCGTAATCCATGCGCGAAATTTGCTACGCGAGGGGCATATGAACAAGCGAACGTTCGGAAAAAAGTAGTCTGAACGGGGCTGCTGGAACGCCGATTCAAGTTGACAGGACCGTAAGTCCGACAACCACTTACGCATTCGTAGCGACGACGGCACGGACGATGCTCATACGCCCGTCTTCCGATGTTCATGTTGCGCGGTCAGGAGGCATAGGTGGGCGAAGTCGCGAGCTCGATCGGCCTTCAGGCCGTGGTCGGGGCGATCGCCCGAACCGCGGAGCGCGACTTCGACCTTCCCCGCACGCTCACCGCCCTGGCCGAAATGGCGCAGGGCTACGCCGGTGCGGCCGGCGTTTCCATCGAACAGAGCCGGGACGGCATGATCACGCCGCTGCTCGCGGTTGGCCGGACGGCCGGCACGCCGCGCAGGCTGCCCATCATCGCGGACGGCCTCGAGCTGGGGTTCGTAGCGATCTATGGCGCGGCGATGCTCGGGCCGGCCACGGCGGACCGTACGCAGGTCATCGCGGATCTGGCGGCGCTCGCCTTCACGCGTGCGGCGCACGCGCTGGAGCGGACGCGGCCCGCATTGGATGAAGAGCGGTATCGTCTGATCACGGGGGTCGGGCTGAACCTGCGCAACACGCTGGGCGCGGCGTCGGGCTACCTGCAGCTGGTGGAGATGGATGGCGCGCTGCAAGCCGGCCAGCACGAGTACGTCGGCCGCAGCCGGCGCGCGATCACTGCGGCCGTCGGCCTGATTGGCGATCTGCTGGACTTGGCACGCGCGGACGCCGGCAAGCTCTCTTTCGAATGCGATCCGGTGAACCTGAACGCGATCGCGCGCGAAGCGGCACGCAAACACAACGGCACGGCCGAGCAGAAGGGCTGCGCGATCGAAGTGATCACGTCGGAGCGCAAACCGGTCATCCTGACGGATCCCAGTCACGTTCAGGAGATCGTCGACGTGCTGGTCTACAATGCGGTGCGCTACACGCCGGCACAGGGCACGGTGACGGTGAGCGTCGATATGCGCGAAGGCCGGCGCAGCGGCGATCCCGGCATCTGGCTGTGCGTCGCCGTGAAGGACACCGGCGCGGGCGTTCCGGATGCGGACAAGGTGTTCGAGGAAGTGCACCGCGTGGAGCGATCCGGAGGCAACGTGCGTTTCAAGCTCGCGATCTGCAGGCGCGTGGCGCGACTGCTCGGTGGTGATCTGCAGCTCGAGACGGTCGTGAACGGCGGCTCGACCTTTACTCTGTGGCTGCCGGGACCTGCTCCTCACTGAGCCGCTTCTCCAGCACGGGCAGCAGCGCGCTCCAGACGGTGGCGGCGATACGCTGGTGTCCGGCCGCCGTCGGATGGATGCCATCCTCCTGGTTCAGCTGCGCATCGGCGGCGACGCCCTCCAGCAAAAACGGGATCAATACCGCATCGTGCTTCTGCGCGAGGCCGCGAAACACGGCGCGAAACGACGTCGTGTAGGTCGCGCCGAGATTGGGCGGCGCCTCCATGCCGGCAATGACGACGTCGACAGCGGGATACCGCGCTTTCGTCCTCGTGATGATGCTGTCGAGATTGGTTTCGAGTTGTGCAGCGGGCAGGCCGCGCAGGCCATCGTTCGCGCCCAGCTCGAGCACGAGCACATCGACGGGCTGTTGCAAGGACCACTCGAGGCGCCGCAGTCCGCCCGCCGAAGTTTCGCCGCTCAGCCCTGCGTTCACGACATGAAAAGGCAGCCGCGCGGAGTCGAGCTTCTGCTGGATGAGAGCCGGAAACGCCTGGTCGGCGCCGACGCCGTAGCCGGCGGTGAGGCTGGTGCCCAGGAACAGGATTGCGGAGGCGGATGCGGAGGCGGAGGCGGAGGCGGAGGCGGAGGCGGAGGCGGATGCGGATGCGGAGGCGGGTGCGGCATCATCGCCACTGCAGGCCAGCGTGGCCAGAAGCATCAGTGCAGCTATCTTCCGTGACATGTCCCTCATCATCGCAAACAATCTTCGCAGAACCTATGTGAGTGCGGGGCGACCGCTCACCGTGCTGGAGGACGTATCGCTCTCGATCGAGGCGGAATCGTTCGTTGCGATCGTCGGCCCGTCGGGAAGCGGCAAGACGACGCTGCTCGGTCTGCTCGCCGGGCTGGATCTGCCGAGCGCCGGCACGGTCACGCTGGACGCTCGCAACCTCAGCGATCTTACCGACGACGAGCGCGCGAGGTTTCGTCTCGGCAACGTCGGCTTTGTTTTTCAGACGTTCCAGCTGATCCCGACGCTGACGGCGCTGGAGAATGTAATGGTGCCGCTCGAGCTGGCGAATTCGGGTGGCGCGCAGGCGGCGTCCGGGCGTGCCCGCGAGCTGCTGGATGCGGTCGGTCTGGCCGACCGGCTCGAGCACTATCCGACCCAGCTGTCGGGCGGCGAGCAGCAGCGGGTGGCGCTCGCGCGCGCGTTCGCGAACCGGCCGAAGGTGCTGTTCGCGGACGAGCCGACCGGCAATCTCGATCTCGAGACCGGCCGGCGCATCATCGATCTGCTGGTCGATCTGAATGCCGCATCCAGGACGACGCTCGTGCTGGTCACGCACGATCACGAGTTGGCCGACCGCGCGCATCGCATCATCCGGCTGACCGGCGGGCGCGTGGTTTCCGACGAGAGCCGCGCGTGAGCCTGCGCTTCGTGGTCAACCACGCGCTGCGCGAGAGCCGCGCCAGCTGGCGGCGTCTCGGGCTCTACATGAGCTCGATCACGCTCGGTGTGGCGGCGCTGGTCGCGATCAACTCTTTCCGCGCGAGCGCGGTGGCATCGGTCGACCGCGAGGCGCGCGCGCTGCTGGGCGCCGATCTGCGCCTGTCGAGCAATCGCGAATTTCCGGAGCCGGTCGAGCTGCTGCTCGACTCGGCGGCTACCGCACACGAAGTCGCGCGCGTCACGTCGCTCGTGTCCATGGCTGCTGCCGCGGCGACGCTCGGCACGCGCCTCGTGCAGCTGCGCGCAGTGGAGAGCGGCTACCCGTTCTATGGCACGATCGAGACGGAGCCGCGCGGCGAGTGGACACGCCTGCAGCAGGGCGGGCGCGCGATCGTGGATCCGGCCGTGTTGAACGAGCTGGGCGTCGTGGCCGGTGACACCCTGCTGATCGGCGAAAAGGCGTTCGTGATCGCCGCTTCACTGAAGAAGTCGCC
>JBQTJO010000009.1:0-3693 GCA_052387015.1 Gemmatimonadota bacterium | reverse complement strand
GCACTCGCACTGTCGTGCAACGCGCGCGCGACCCCGAGATAAAAACCCGGCAGAAAATTCGGCTCGATCAACAGCATCGACGTCGTGAAGTAGTGCTCGTCGTTCTCAGGATCGGAATCGAAGAACTCCGATTCGCTGATCGAACCGAACAGCATCTGGAATTCCAAATTCACGACCCGCAGGTCCAGCGGCTTCTGCGTGCCGATGCGAACGTGCGGGAAACCCGGAGCCGTGTAGCTCATGAGAATAGGGTACACCTCGGCGCCGCCGATCCAGAGGTTCTCGGTGCCGAAGGTAGCGGACACGTCCCTGTAGGATGCCTGCAAGTAGGACTGTCCAAGATCCACGCGCTCGAACGACACTTCTCCGAAGCGGGTCGGCAAGTCGATCTGCGGGTGATACGGATTCTTGAAGACCGATTGGCCAGGTATCTGGCTTCGAAGGAACGCAAACTCATCGTTCTGTTGGTAATAGACTTCCGGCGCGATGCTCGCGTGCAGGAAGCGCCAGCTCCCGCGCACGGCGGCGCTGGTGGCGTAGTTCGAGCCGACGCCGTGCCACGCGCCGCCATCGTTCACGCTACGCGGGTATGCCGAATTGCTGACTGCCGCCACCTGGACCGGCAGCACCTGCAACCGGTTTCCGTCGGTCGCGGCAGCCCAGCGATCAAGGAACGTGTAGCCGGCAGCGCACGAAGTCTGGCGCAGGCTGCGGGCGCGAAAGAGGTAGGACTGCTCGGGCGCGGCCGTCAGCGACAGCGTCCGCTCCAGTGACCGCCTCGCATCCGACAGCAGCGACGATGTCAGGTCGATCCTCTGCGCACACTCGCGCTCCCGCCCTCCCGCGCTCCCGCGCTCTGGACTCTGCGCGGCCAGCTGACCCGCGAATAGCAAGCCGGCGCCAAATAGCATATAGTTTCCAAGTCGCATGGACCGCAACCTGTGAAGCAATTGAACGTCACGCAACTGGAACTCGACGGCGTCCTCGTCCTCGAACTGGACCGGCATTCGGATGAGCGAGGCTGGTTCCTCGAGTTCTGGAACCCGAGCCGCAGCGCGTACCCGGGACTGCCGACCCGCTTCGTGCAGGACAACATCGCATACTCGAAGCACCGCGTCCTGCGCGGCCTGCACTTCCAGGCGCCCAACGCACAGGGCAAGCTGGTCACGGTCACCGGTGGTGAGGTGTTCGACGTCGCCGTGGATGTGCGGCCGGAGTCGGCCACCTTCGGCCAGTGGGTGGGCGCGACGCTGGCCGAGGCGCGCGCTCTCTACATCCCGCCCGGCTTCGCGCATGGCTACCAGGTCATCTCGGACGGCGCGCACGTGCTGTACAAGAGCACCGAGTTCTACCGTCCCGACTGCGAGCACGCGCTCGCGTGGAACGATCCGCAGCTCGCGATCGACTGGCCGCTGCCCGATCCGATCGTCTCACCCAAAGATCGCACCGCGCCCGGCCTCGCTCAGACGCGCGCGGCACTCGAGCGGCTCACGCCGGCATGAGTGAGCCGATCATTCTGATCACCGGTGCGGGTGGCATGCTGGCGCAGGCGCTCGACACTGCCATGCGCGCGCAGGGCTGGAATGTAATCGGAATGGCGCGCAGCGAGCTGGACGTCACCAACGCGAGCGCCGTTCGCGCTGCGATTCTCGACGTTCGACCGGACATCGTCATTCAGGGTGCTGCCTACACGAAGGTCGATGAAGCGGAGAGCAGGGAAGACCTCGCGTTCGGTGTGAACGCGGCCGGCGCGACCAATGTCGCGCGCGCGTGCAGCGAGATCGGTACCCGCTTCGTGTATCCGAGCACGGACTACGTGTTCGATGGCAGCTCTCGCACGCCGTACCGTCCCGGCGCGCCGCCCCATCCGCTGAACGCCTATGGCCGCAGCAAGCTCGCGGGCGAAGCAGCCGCCCGCACTACGCGCGATCACCTCATTGTGCGCACCTGCTGGCTCTACGGCGCGGGCGGCAGCAATTTCGTCCGCACCATAGCGCGGCGGCTCGAGCGCGGCGAGCGCGTGCGCGTCGTGACGGATCAATACGGCGCGCCGACCTGGACGCGTGATCTCGCGCATATGATCGTCGCGCTGCTGGCCGCACGTGCGCCGGGCGGCATCTATCACGCAACCAACGCCGGCAGCACAACCTGGTACGAGCTCGCCGGTGAGGTCGCCTCGCTGCTGGGTATGCACGTCGAAATCGAGCCCTGCACGACGTCGCAATATCCGACGCCGGCACGGCGGCCCGCCTGGTCCGTCCTCGACTGCACCGACACGTACCGCTTCACAGGCCCGGCCCGCGACTGGCGCAGCGCACTCGCGGATGCTGTGCGGACAGGCGAATTCCGATAGAATGGAGCCATGAAACACGCGTGCAGTGCCGGCCGCCGCCAGCTGAAAACTAGAGATTTCTATGCGACGTTCCGCTGCTCGATTCCGGCCAGGCGATCATTGACCAGCCGGAAGCGCTGGCGCATGTCGTCGGCCAGGGTGTCGATACGTTCGGTCATCGTGCCAACCACGATGGAGAACTCGTTCAGCCGCTTGCCCGTATCCGATTGGCGATCCTGTAGTTGCTCGACCGATTTCATCAGCAGCTCGACCTTGTGGCGATTCTCGGTGAGCTCCTGTGCGACCCGAGCTTCGAGCGCGCCGAATTGCAGCCCGAAGGAGCGGAAGCGCTCACCTATACCCATCAGCTTTTCTGTCACCTCGATGCGCAGAGCTGACAGCTGGCTCTCGAGCTTGTCCATGCGGCTCTCGAGCGCGTCCATGCGCGCTTCAAACGCGACTCTGAGATTCTGAACCTCTTCCAGCAGGAAGTTCACGGCGCGCTCGACTTGACTTGCCTGCGCCTCGAGTCGCGCTTCGAGCCGCTGCTCCATTTGCTGGAGAAATTCTCTGAGTTCGGTGTCCATGCTGGCAAGTTAATGCGAGGTGCGCGAGCGTGACATAGGTGTATCGGCCAATCCGCGCGCCGCCCTCGCCGATGCTGCGCGAACCGGCGAGTACTGATAAATTGGCAGCATGAAAAGAGCACTGATCACCGGCATTACCGGCCAGGACGGCTCCTATCTGACCGAGCTGCTGCTCGCGCGCGGCTACCAGGTGCACGGCCTGATCCGCCGCTCATCGACCTTCAACACCGATCGCATCGACCACCTTTATACCGATCCGCACGACCCGGCCGCGCGCGTCTTCCTGCACTACGGCGACCTCGCCGATGGCACCGTGCTGCGGCGCGTACTCGAGCGCGTCGAGCCGGACGAGATCTACAATCTGGGCGCGCAGTCGCACGTGCGCGTCTCCTTCGATGAGCCCGAGTACACCGCCGACGTCGATGCGCTCGGCACGCTGCGCCTGCTCGAGTCCTTTCGCGACTACTGCGGCCGCACGAAGAAGCCGGTGCGCTTCTACCAGGCCGGCTCCTCCGAGATGTTCGGCGCTGCTTTGCCGCCGCAGAATGAGGCGACGGCCTTTTATCCGCGCAGTCCGTACGGCGTCAGCAAGGCCGCCGCGCACTGGTACGCCGTCAACTATCGCGAAGCGTACGGCCTCTTCATCGCGAACGGCATCCTCTTCAATCACGAGTCGCCGCGCCGCGGCGAGACCTTCGTGTCGCGTAAGATCACGCGCGCGGCCGGCCGCATCGCCGCAGGGCTCCAGGACAAGCTCTACCTCGGCAACCTCGA
>JBQTJO010000008.1:0-22127 GCA_052387015.1 Gemmatimonadota bacterium | reverse complement strand
TCCCAACATATACGCTGTCGCGGCGGCCGCGACCTGGGTCGTGAAGTTGTCCAGTCCATGCGTGCTGAATGCCTCGGCCAGCGCGCCCGCAAAACCACACGCCAATCCGATCAGCACGGCGTTCGGCGGCGTAGCCCCGTACACGTGCAAGCCGATGATCGCGGAAGTGGAGCCGACCAGGAATACGGCAAGACTGCCTTCGATGCTTCGTTGCGCGGGCACTCCGCTCATGGACGGAACCTTGTAACGGTGCCGTCCCCACTTGCTGCCGACCGGCTCACCGACCGCATCGCCCCAACCGGCCACGAGATAACCGATGTAGGCATAAGGCATGAAGAAGGTGTTGGTCGCAATGCCGCCGAACATGGTGGTCAGCAGCGGGACAATGATGAACAGCGTTCGATGCGGCGCGTCACTGGGTCGCGCGAGCGCCTCGTAGAGTGGAAAGCCGCCGCCGCGCCAGACCGCGAACAGCACGATGGACGTGGTCACCAGTCCGAGCACAGTGACTCCGGGCAGATTCCAGATCAGGTGCACGACGGTCGCCATGGTAAAGATGCCGAAATGAAAAATCTTGCGTGTGTAGGCGGTGCGCATGCCGCGCACGCAGCGCAGCCAGCCGGCGAGCGCAGCGAGCGCGACTCCGTACAGCAGCGCGATCGGCGCGACGATCAGCAATGTGTGAAGGTTCGGAAGCGACGAGAGGAACAGGTCGATCACGCGCGCAGTGTACGCGTGACGGTGCGCGCGAGCAAGCCGCGCGCTATTATGTCCGGCCCATGAACCAATCGATTACCGCGGTGCCGGGCCTGCGTGCCGGGCACGCCACGCACGCGCGCGGCGGCACCGGCTGCACCGTGCTGCTCGGGCCCTTTCGCGGTGCATGCGATGTGCGCGGCCTGGCGACCGGTACGCGCGAGCTCGAGACGCTCGCGCCGACGCACCTGGTGCCGCGCGCCGATGCCGTGTTGCTGACCGGCGGCTCGGCGTTCGGACTCGCCGCGGCCGACGGGGTCATGGCGTGGATCGCGGAGCGCGGCGGTGGCTTCGACACCGGGCGCGCGCGCGTGCCGATCGTGCCGGCGGCGGTGATTTTCGATTTGACTGAAGAGCGCAACGCGCCGGACGCGGCGCTCGGTCACGCGGCGTGTGTCGCGGCATCAGCCGATCCGCTGGCCGAGGGACGCGTCGGCGCGGGCACTGGTGCCACCATCGGCAAAGTGCTCGGTCTCGCGCACGCTGAGCCGGGCGGCGTCGGCACCTACGCGCTGCGCGCGGGTGAATTCGTGATCGGTGCGGTCGCGGTGGTCAATGCGCTCGGCGACGTGCTGGATTTCGACGGCGGCATCGTTGCGGGCGCGCGCGCCGCCGACGGCAGTTACATCGACAGCATGAAGACGCTGTGCACTATGTCTCCTCCCGCACCGACACTCCCGGCGACCAACACCACGATCGCGGCGGTCGCGACCGACGCGCCGCTTTCACGCAGCGCGCTTCAGATGCTGGCGCGCGCCGCAGCGTGCGGCATCGTCAGGCGGATCGCGCCGGCCAACACGGTTTTCGACGGCGATGTCGTTTTCGCGCTCTCCACGTCCGATCAGGTTCACGACGTCGCGGCCGCCGACCTGCTCGCGCTCAGTGCCGCCGCGCAGCTAACGCTCGAGCACGCGATTCTGCGGGCAGCGCGGGCAGGACGCGGCGCGTGAACCGGCTGCTGCTCTTCGACATCGACGGAACGCTGCTCAGCACGGAAGGAGCTGCGCGGCGCGCGTTTCACCGGGCGCTGATCCAGGTGTACGGCACCGCCGGTCCCATCGATTACCACCCGTTCAACGGCAAGACCGATCCGCAGATCGCGCGCGAGCTGATGGCGCTGGCGGGATTCGATGCCGCGCGCGTCGATGTCGGCCTGCCCACGCTCTGGGCTGCGTATCTGAGCGGCCTCGAGCATGAGCTGCATGCAACCGAATACCGGACTCGCGTGTATCCCGGGGTGCGGGAGCTGCTGAGCGCGCTCTCGCGGCGTGAAGAAGTGATCCTGGCCCTGCTCACCGGCAACCTCGCGCGCGGCGCCGAGCTGAAGCTCGCCTCGGCGGGGTTGCGAGACTATTTCGCGTTCGGCGCTTTCGGTTCGGATTGCGAGCAGCGACCCGGGCTGCCGCGCGTCGCCCTACAACGTGCGCTGGAGGTCACCGGCCGCCGTTTCAGCGGCAGGGACATCGTGGTGATCGGCGACACGCCGCATGACATCCTGTGCGGCGAAGCGCTGGGCGTTTTCACGGTAGGCGTCACCACCGGCGGCCATGGGCGCGAGGAGCTGGTGGCGGTCGGCGCCGACGTCGTGTTCGACGACTTCGGCGACACCGAGGCAGTGTTGCGCGTCCTGCTGCCGAACGCTTAATTCTCGCCTCACCAACGTTACCGCACGGAGACCATCGTGGCGCAGAGCAGAAAAGCAAAGCAGGGTTCGAACCTCAACACATTCTATCGCGTGCTCGGCGTGGTCGCGCTTATCGGCGTGGTCGCGATCGGGTGGCTGGTCGTGCGCGCGCGCACCGGCGGCGGCGCGGCGCTCGAGCCGGTGGCAGTCGAGGGCGCGGAAGATCCGCAGGCGCTGGTCGAGAAGGCCAAGGGCGTGCCCGTCGGCCAGGAGAATGCGCCGGTAAAGATGCTGGTCTTCAGCGACTTCCAGTGCCCGGCCTGCCAAACGTTCGCGCTCCAGATCGAGCCAGTCCTGGTCAACGAGTTCGTCAAACCCGGCACGCTTCAGATCGTCTACTATGATTTCCCGCTCGGCGGTGCTCACCAGTACGCGTTTCTCGCGGCCCGCGCGGCGCGCTGCGCGCGCGACCAGAACAAGTATTGGGATTACCTCAAGATCCTGTTCGCCCGACAGTACGAATGGTCGATTGAAAGCGATCCGCCGATCGGCAACTTTCTCAGCTACGGCGATGAAATCGGCCTCAATCGCGATCAGCTCGAACAGTGTATCAGGAGCGATCAGCATCAGGAGGTCGTGTCCGCCAACCGCACACTCGGTGAGCAGCTCGGTGTGAACGCAACGCCGACCTTGTTCATCAACGGCCGCAAGCTGCCCGGCAACAGCTTCGCCGACCTGCCGGGCCTGCGGAAGCACATCAACGAGGCAGCGGGAACGACGTGAACGACGAGGCAGCAGCCCTAGGCTCGCCGCCTGTAAATCGCATGATCATCGCGGTTCTCGCGCTGATCGGTGTGTTGATTTCGGTTTACCTGACGCTCCATAAATACGGCATCGTTGGCACGCTGGTGTGCGGCGCGGGCTCGTGCGAGACGGTGCAGGCCTCGCCATGGGCGGTGTTCATGGGCGTGCCCGTGCCGGTGCTGGGGCTGGCCGGCTATCTGCTGCTGCTGGCCGTCGCGCTGGCCGGACTGCAGCCGGAGCGAGTCGCCGGCAGAATCATGCCGATTCTGCTGCTGCTGCTGGCAAACACCGCGTTGGTGTTCACGCTCTATCTCACGTATCTCGAGGCGTTCGTCATCCACGCATGGTGCCGCTGGTGTATCGTCTCGGCGGTGCTGGTGACGCTGATCTGGCTGGCCGCGCTGGCCGAATTGCCCAAACTTCGGAGGGCCCCATGAGCCGGGTTGCGGTGAAACTCGTGTTTGCCGATCGCGGCGCCTTTCACGATTTCGTGGTGCAGCTGCCGAGCGATGTACTGGCACGCCACGACCGCATCATCGACGCGCTGCGCGAAGAGCCCGCCATTACCGCCGAGATCTACGTCGATCTGCGCCGGCTGGTCGCCGCACACCTGCTTGCCGGAGGGGAAGAGAAGTAGCCGCTATTTCGAGGCCGCTTTCCGGATCGCGGCATCCAGAATGGTCTGCCACTCCTCGAAGGGCCGGTAGCCGGCGAAGATCGGCTCGTTGTTGACGACGAAGGCCGGTGTGCCGCTCACACCGGCGCCGGCTGCATTCAAAAGATCACGCACGATCAGCGGCGCCATGCGGTCATCGCCGATACATGCGGCGTAGGCCCCCGCGTTCGTGCCGACCTCCTGTGCGTATTTCCCGAACAGCGCGCTCGCATTTGGACTCACCGCCCATTCCGCCTGCATCAGAAACAGCTTGTCGTGCATCGGCCAGAACTTGTCGCTCACACCGCCCGCGCACATGGCGGCTTCCGCCGCAGCCCAGGCGTTCGCGTGCGTGGGCAGCGGAAAATTCACGAAGATCCATTTCGCCTTGCCCGTCCTCACGTACGCGCTGTCGATGCGCGGAAATACCTCGCGCGAGAAGCGCGCGCAGTACGGACACTGGAAATCCGCGATCTCGTACACGGTCACGATGGCGTTCTGCTGTCCCTTCAGCCGGTTCATGGCCGCGCGCTCGGCCATCTTTTGATCCTGCGCCTTCAATGGAACCGCGCACACCAGCACCAGCAGCAATGCAATAGCGTATCTCATAGGCTCGTAACTACACGCGTGATAGGCCACTCGTTCACGACCCGCGGCGGCCCCGCCCAACCGCGCCAGAGCCGAATCAGGCGATCGGCTTCGGCGTTTGCCGCGGTTTCCTGCGCGGCGCTGATCCAGCCGCGCTCGACCGCAGCTTCCAACTCGGCGCGGTCGAGCACGCGCGGCTCGCTGGTCTTCGCGCCGGCCTCTCTCGCGGCGAGCCAGACGTCGACAAACAGATCGATGACGTTCCATTCCAGTCGCGATGCGCGCTCGACCGGCTCGATGATGTTGGCGTACAGCCCGGTGAAGGTGCCGTCCGCCCGATGAAAACGCCCGATATCGTGCATCAGTCCGGGAAAGGTGAACCAGACGACCGGCGAGCCCGGCTCCAGTACTACACTGCCGTCCACGATCAGCGCGCGCTCCAGCGGCGTATCCGCGAGAAACGTGATCAGGACGTCGTCGCTCTCGTACAACAGATCCTGATCGAACAGCGTGACCCGCTCCGGCGGCCGGCGATACCGCAGCCTGATGCGCTCGCTCACGGCGTGTAGAAGGCGCCGTGCGCGCGCGCCTTCTCGCGCAGCAGCGGCGCAGCTTCGAAGCGCGAGCCCAGTTCGCGCGCGTAGCCATCGAGCGCGTCGACGATGCGCGCGAGTCCCACCGCGTCCGCGTATTTCAGCAGCCCGCCCCGGAACGGCGGAAACCCGGTACCGAAGATCATGCCGACATCCACGTCGCCGGGGCTCGCGACGATGCCGTCCGCCAGAATACGCGCAGCTTCGTTGACCATCGCGTATACGCAGCGCTCCTGAATCGTGGCTGGCGGCAGCTGCTTGCCGCGGGCGGCGGAGCCCAGGTCGGCGTAGACGGACTCGTCGACCTGCTTCTCGCGCCCATTTTCGTACGTGTAGAACCCCAGCTCGTTCTTCCTGCCGAGCCGTTCGGTGCGCTCGAGCGCCGCCATGGCCGGCGCCGGACGCATGCGCTCGCCGAAGGCTTCGAACATCACACCGGCGGCATGACGCGCGACGTCGAAACCAACCTCATCGAGCAGCCTGAACGGACCCATCGGCATGCCGAAGTCGAGCAGCGCCCGATCGACATCCTGGATCGCGACACCTTCCGAAAGCAGCCAGCCCGTGTCGTTCAGGTACGGCGCCAGGATGCGATTGACCAGAAAGCCCGCGCCGTCGCCTACGATGACCGGCGTCTTCTCCAGCTTGCGCGCGACCGCGAACACCGTGGCGACGGTCTCATCGCTGGTCTGCGCGCCTCGAATGATCTCGACCAGCGGCATGCGTTCGACCGGATTGAAGAAATGCATGCCGGCGAACCGCTCCGGCTGCTGTAGCGCGCTTTGCAGCTCGCTGATCGACAAGGATGACGTGTTGGAGGTGAGCACGCCGCCTTTCATGTGCTGCTCGGTTTCACGCAACACGGACTTCTTCACGTCCATGCGTTCCACCACGGCCTCGATCACGAGATCGGCCGAGCCGAAGCCCGTGTAGCCGAGTGTCGGCGAGATGCGTTGCATCATGCTGCGCGCAGCGCGCCGCTCCAGCCGCCGCCGCTCGACCGATTTGTCGAACGCCTGTTGCGCGTGACGCAGGCCGAGCGCGATCGCTTCCGGCTTGATGTCTTTCAGCCGCACCGCGAAGCCGCGGTACGCCAGCAGCTGCGCGATGCCACCGCCCATCACCCCCGCGCCCAGAACGCCGATCTTCGAAACCTCCCTCGCCGGCGCCGCCGGCGCCGCCTTCCTGGCTGCTTCGCTCAGCCGAAAGACGTGAATCAGATTTTTCGACTCGGGTGTGACGACCAGCTCGCCGACTGTGCGTGCCTCGAGCTCGAGGGCCGCGTCGATGCTGGACGTGAGTATGGTTGCCAGAATGTCGAGCATCCGAAGCGGTGCGGGGTAGTTTCCGCGCGTCTCCTTCATCACCTGCTTGCGTGCCTTGCTCAGCACCAGCGCGCGCCCCGGCGCGGTGTCGTCGAGTGCACGGGCGGCGAGGGCGCGCCTGGCGCGCTTCGGCCGCAGCCCGCCTGCCAGGGCACGCGCAAGCTTGCCGGCCTGCGCGTAGAGAATCGGCGCGGGCACGCGCTCGTCGATCAGTCCGATGCGCTGCGCTTTCTTCGCATCCACCGGCTTGCCGGTCAGCATGATCGGCAGCGCATTGGTGAGCCCGATCAGCCGCGGCAGCCGCGTGGTTCCGCCGAAACCGGGCAGAATTCCGAGCTGGACTTCGGGCAGCCCGATGCGGGTTTCCTTGCGATCGCTCGCAAGACGATACGTGCAGGCCAGGATCAGCTCCGTGCCGCCGCCCAGGCATATGCCATCGACCGCCGCCACCGTCGGAATGGGCAGCCGCGAGATGCGCGTGAACACGCTCTGTCCCATCGCTGCTTTACGCGCGCCCTCGCTCGGATCGGTAATCGCCGCAATCTCATCGATGTTCGCGCCCGCGATGAAGCTGGCTTCTTTGCCGCTGCGGATCACGACCGCTTTGATCCGGCCGGTCAACGCCCCGTCCTCGATCTCGCCGGTCAGGTCGTTCAGGCGCAGCATGACTTCGGTCGAAAGCACGTTCAGCTTGCCGGGCGTGTCCAACACGAGCCAGCCGATTCCGTCGGTCTCGACATTCAGCGTGAGCATGGGCGGCAAGCTACGGGAAGTGCAGAAAAAGAAAAAGCGCCTTTCGGCGCTTTCAGTCCGCGATTGCGGTGTTGTCGAAGAAGAACTTGCGGGGATTGGTCGGCCGGCCGTTCACCAGCACTTCGTAGTGCAGGTGCGGACCCACCGCGAGGCCACTGCGTCCGACCAGCGCGATCTGCTGGCCGCGCTCGACCACCTGTCCGCGCCGCACCAGCGTCTTCGATGCGTGCGCATACCGGGTGGTTACGCCGTAGCCGTGATCGAGCTCGACCAAGTAGCCGTAGTCACCTTCGTAGCCGGCCTTGGCGACCGTGCCTCTGGCGGCCGCCACGATGGGCGTGCCGACTGGCGCCGTGATGTCCACGCCCTGGTGTGGCCGCGGCCGATTGAAAACCGGGTGCATGCGGCTGCGCGTGAACGAGCTGGTGAGATAGCCTTCCGTCGGCACGATCGACGGCGTGGCTTTCAGCCGCTCGTGCACGGTCTCGAGCGTGTCGCGCGCCTCACGCCAGCTGAACGAGAGCAGGCGCGCGCGCCGCAGCAGCTCACCGACCTGATTCGACGCCGCCGTCGCCAGCTCGCCCGCATCGCGATCCAGCTTCAGCAGCCGCGACTCGCTCGCCGCGTTCCCCGGTCCGCCGATGCCCACGCGCCGAACGTCCGCGTTCAGCGGCTCCAGACCGGCAACCAGCCTGAACTGCTCATCCTGTTGCGCGAGATCGTCCAGATGCGTGTCGAGCGAGCCGATCTGCGTGCGGATCTCCTTGATCTCCGACTTGAGCAGCTCGTTCTTGCGCAGCAGCGCAGCCGTTTCCCTGGGCGCGCGCCGCTTCACGATGAACGCGGTCGTCACCGAGCTGAGCGCCGATACGCATACCAGGATGACTGCGATGCCCAGCCGCACCACCTCACGCGAGAGGCGGTACTGCCGCACACCGATCTCGTTGTCAGAAACGAGCAGCAGCGTCCACTGCCGTCGACCCATATCCACGCAGCTCCGCGACGAAAAGCGACAGTGATAATGATTATTTCAGGGGGAAGCCCAAACCGAACCCGCGCAGATTAGCCCGGCCGCTCCGCTGATGTCAAGCAGGACGTGGAAACAGCACGTCGCCGCGCTGGACGCGCGCGCCCGCAAGATCCAGCGTGGCCACAGCATCCAGCAGCGGGATGCCGGTCAGCCCGAGCCGCGCTGCGAGGTCGCGCATCTTCGACGGCGCGAAAGGCTCGAGCAGTGTGCAGAGCGCGGCGACGACGCGCGCGAGCGAGCCGAGCACTTCGTCCAGCTGGGCGGCGGAGCCGGCATCCTTGGCGAGCGTCCAGGGCGCGCATTCTTCGATGTAGCCGTTCGCGGCCGAGCTCAGCTCCATGGCCGCGGCGGCGCCCTGATGCAGCAGATTGTCATCCATTACGCCGCGGTAGCGCACCAGGGTTGCGGCGATCTGCTGGTCGAGGCGTGTCGGCCCGGCGGCCGGCACGATAGCGGCGCGGTAACGCTCGATCATCGAGATCGCGCGATTGGCGAGATTGCCGAAGTTGTTGGCGAGATCGGCGGTGTATCTCTCGTCGAAGCGCGCGAGCGAAAACTCGCCATCACCGTTCCACGGCACATCCTTGAGCAGGAAGTAGCGCAATGCGTCGGGCCCGTGCCGCTGGATCGCGTCGCTCAACTCGATGCGCACACTTTCCGATTTCGACAGCTTGGCGCCGCCGAATGTGACGAAGCCGTGACCCCAAACGCTGCACGGCAGCTCGACGCCCGCGCTCATCAGCATGGCCGGCCAGTAGATGCAATGGAAGCGCGTGATGTCCTTGCCGATCACGTGCCATTGCGCCGGCCAGTAATCGAGGTAGCGTTCGTCGGGAAAGCCGATTGCGGAGATGTAGTTGGTGAGCGCGTCGATCCACACGTACACGGTCGTACCCGGCTCGTCCGGCCAGGGGATGCCCCACGGCAGGTTGGCGCGCGAAACCGAGATGTCCTCCAAGCCGCCCTCGACGACACGCCGGATCTCGTTGCGCCGGATCTCGGGCTGGATGAACTCGGGGCGCGCGTCGAGCAGCTTGAGCAGCCGCTCCTGGTAGCGAGCCAGGCGGAAGAACCAGTTCTCCTCCTCGCTCCAGACGATTTCGCGCGTGGGATGCAGCGGGCAGCGCAAGTTGCCGGCCTGGTCGCGGATCAGCTCATCCTCGCGCTTGAAGGCTTCGCAGCCGACGCAGTAATTGCCCGCGTATTTGGACTTGTAGAGATCGCCTGCCGCATGCATGCGGCGAATCATCTCTGCCACCGCCGTGCGATGACGCGGCTCGGTCGTCCGGATGAAATCGTCGTAGCCGACATGCAGCTGCTGCCAGGTCGCGCGGAAGGCTTGCGCGATGCGGTCGACCCATTCCCGCGGCGTGATGCCTTCCGCGTTCGCGCTCTGCAGGACCTTAAGGCCGTGCTCGTCCAGGCCGACCAGCAGATGCACGTCTTCGCCCTTCAGGCGATGGTAGCGCGCCATGGCGTCGGCACCGATCTTTTCGATCGCATGCCCCATGTGCGGGTTACCGTTGGCGTAATCGATCGCGCAGGTAATGAAGTATTTGCGGGGCAGGCGGCTCATCGTTCCGACGCGCCGGCCACTTCGGTCTTGAGCTCGCTCAGTTCCACGGTCCTCCGGTTCCCATCCTCATCCTTGAGCAGCACGCGTTCACGCCAAATGTCCACACTGATCACCTTCTCGCGGCCTTGCGCGGTGACCAGCGTCTTGCCTTCGCGCGGGAAACGCTTGCGCGCCTGTACGTAGGACTCGTGCTCGTAGGTCAGGCAACACATCAGACGGCCGCAGCAGCCGGAGATCTGCGCCGGATTCAGCGACAGGCGCTGATCCTTCGCGAGCTGCAGGCTGACCGGCTTCAGCTCGCGCAGCCAGGTCGAACAGCACAGCTCGCGACCGCAGCGGCCGACGCCGCCCAGCAGCGCCGCTTCGTCGCGCACGCCGATCTGCTTCAGCTCGATGCGGGTCCGGAAGGTGCGCGCGAGATCGCGCACCAGCTCACGGAAATCGACGCGCCGCTCGGCCGTGAAATAGATCGTGAGTTTATTGCGATCGTACTGCCACTCGGCCTCGCTCACCTTCATCTTGAGACCGTTCTGAATCACCTTCTCGCGCGTGATGCGGCGCACGCGCGGCTCGTCCGCGCGCAGGCCGACCGCCTTGTCGACGTCTTCCTGTTCCGCCCTGCGGATTACGCGCAGCGTGGGCGCCGGCGCGGCGCAGCCGGTCGAGCAGCCCGAACATTTGCGCTCGGCCACCGCACCGTGCGCGGTGACGCGCCCGAGATCCTCGCCCCGATCCGCCTCGACTACGACGTACTGACCCAGCTGAATGTCGTCGGACTCGGCCGAATAGTACTCGCGCCGGTTGCCCTTGAACGTCACTTCTAGTATGCGCATATCATTTAGCGATGAGAGCGATGAGAGCGATCTGAGCGATGCGAGCGATTGGAGCGAAACGAATCGCTCTCATCCCTTTATCGCTCCTATCGCATCAGCGCCCTATGCTCCTTGAGTTACTTCCCGCCACTCTCCCATACCCAGATACTTCTCCCACCGTTTCGGCACCAGCTCGTCCACGCGAACGTTGGTCACCTCCAGCAGATGCCGGATCAGACCTTCGCGCAGGATGTCCGCCGTCGTCTGCCAGTCGGTGTGCGCGCCGCCGAACGGCTCGGGCAGCACTTCATCGATCACACCCAGCTCGTTCAGATCGGTGGCCGTCATCTTCATTGCTTCGGCGGCTTTCTCCTTGGCGGCAGCCGTCTTCCACAGGATCGCCGCGCAGCCTTCCGGCGTGATGACGCTGTAGACCGCGTTCTCCAGCATGAGCACACGGTCGGTTACGCCCAGCGCGAGCGCGCCGCCGCTGCCGCCCTCGCCGATCACCACCGCAATCGAGGGCACTCGCAGCCGCGCCATCTCGCGCAGGTTGCGTGCGATGGCTTCCGCCTGCCCGCGCTCTTCGGCGCCAATACCGGGGTACGCGCCCGGCGTATCGATCAGCGTGATCACCGGGTGCGAGAACTTCTCCGCCAGCTGCATCAGGCGCAGCGCCTTGCGATAGCCCTCCGGATGCGCCATGCCGAAGTTGCGCCGCAGGTTCTCCTTCATGTCGCGGCCCTTCTGATGGCCGATCACCATCACGGTCCGCCCGTCCAGGCGCGCCCAGCCGCCGATGATCGCTTCATCATCGCGGTACAGCCGGTCACCGTGCAGCTCCAGGAAATCCGTGAATGCCAACGCGATGTAGTCCGCCGTGTACGGCCGTTTCGGATGGCGCGCCAGCTGCACGCGCTCCATCGCGGTCAGGTTCCGGTACGTCTCTTCCTTCATGCGCGCGAGCTTCTGCTCCAGCACCTGGACTTCGCTGTGGACGTCGAGCCCGTGCTCGCGCGCGAGCTTCTGCAACGATGCAATCTGCTGATCGAGCTCCTTGACCGCTTTTTCGTTCGCCATCACACTCTCACCAGGCGAATGCCGTCCGCGCCGAACACCTGGCGCAGCTCCGCCATAAGCTCATCCGACAGATCGACCAGGTACTGTTTCGACCGCATGCGCGCCCCGTGCTCGCTGTTATCACCGCCGTTCTGCCAGCGGACGAATACCGGCCCCGCGCCGGGGTGCCGCCGGAACGCCTCGGCGGCGGCCGCGAGCGCGTCGCCCTCGAACCGCGACGAAAGTCGCAGTTCCACACCCACCTGTCCACTCGTGCGCAACGAGCCGAGCCGGACGGCGCCGTCCAGAAAGATGGGCGGATCGTCCTCGTCCCGGTCACGATCCGAGATCTGACCCCGCACCAGCACCGGTGCGTCCTGCACCAGGATGTCGGCGTACTGCTCCCAGACATCGCCGAACGCCAGGACCGTGGCGGTGCCGTAGAAGTCTTCCACGACGATGCGCCCCCACTCCGCTCCGTTCTTCTTCGAGATCTGGCGCGCAACCGACGTGACGACGCACGGCAGCTCGATGCGCTGGCCCCTGAACGCCTTCAGGTTCGCCGTGCTCGCCCGGTCGAACATGCGCACTTCATCGCGATACTTCTCCAGCGGGTGCCCACTGATGAAAAACCCGAGGACTTCCTTCTCGCGCGTGAGCCGCTCCGATTCCGGCCAGCGCGGCACGTCCGGCAGCGCCGGCTCGGGCCGTGTCTCGCTCGAACTCGACGAGTCGCCGAAGAAATTCATCTGACCGGAGTCGCGCTCCTCCGCGCGAATCTGCGCTTCGCGCACCGCCAGCTCGAGGCCGGCCATCAGCTGCGCGCGGTGGCCGGCGCCCGAAGCAAGCCTCTGTGTACATTTGTCGAGCGCGCCCGCCTGGATCAGCGCCTCCAACACGCGCTTGCCGACCACCCGCAGATCCACGCGATCGACCAGATCGAACAGAGACTCGAAGCGGCGCCTGCGACGCTGCTCGAGAATCGCATTCACCGCCGCTTCGCCTACCCCGCGCAGCGCGCCCAGGCCGAAGCGGATCTCGCCCTCCGCAACCGGCGTGAACTTCCATGCCGACTCGTTGATGTCGGGCGGCAGCACCTGCAGACCGTGCGGCAGCTCGGCGCTGTAGCGCTGCAGCTCGCGGCACTCCGCAATGTAATGCACGACGTCGTCGGTCTTGTCTTCGACCGAGGACAGCAGCGCGGCCATGAACTCGGCCGGATAGTGACGTTTCAGCCACGCCGTCTGATAGCTGAGTAGCGCGTAGGCTACGCTGTGCGAGCGATTGAAGCCGTAGCGGCCGAAGGTGACGACCTGCTCGGCGATGTGGTTGGCGGTGCGCGCCTCGACACCGTTGGCCACCGCCTTTTCGACGAACTTGTCGACTTCCTTGCGCAGTAGCTGCTCGTCCTTCTTGCCGACCGCTTTGCGCAGCACGTCGGCTTCCGCCAGGGTGAAGCCCGCGAGCAACTGCGCCATGCGCATCACCTGCTCCTGATAGGTGATGACGCCGTACGTCGAGTCGAGCACATCCTTGAGCAGCGGGTGCGGATAGCGGACTTTCTCGCGCCCCAGCTTGCGGCGTATGTACACGTCGGTCATGCCGCTGTCGAGCGGACCGGGGCGGATGAGTGCGTTGGTCGCGACCAGGTCCTCGAACCGATCGGCGCGCATCGAGCGCAGCTTGTCGGTCGCGAGTGGCGACTCGAACTGGAACACGCCGGTCGTGCCGCCGCGCGCCAGCATGTCGTAGACCGCCGGATCGTCCAGCGGCACGCTTTCGATGCTCGCGTATTCGACGCCGGTCTGCGGATGCCGGAGTGCGCCATGACGACGTCGTATCCACTGCACCGCGTCGTGAATCACCGTGAGCGTCTTCAGGCCGAGGAAGTCCATCTTGAGCATCCCGGCCTTTTCGAGCGCGACCATGTCCCACTGCGTGACCAGGACGTTTTCGTCACCGTTCTCGCCTGCGCCCGACCCCCGCGTGGGCTGCGTGCAGACCGGCACGTACTCGTGCAGCGGCCCGGGCGCGATGACCACACCGGCAGCGTGCACGCTCGCGTGCCGCGACAGACCTTCCAGCACCTGCGCGTACTCGAGCAGCCGGCGCGTGCGCTCGTCGCTCTGGTACAGGGCCCGCAGCTCGGCAATCTTTTCGATCGCTTCCGCCACCGTGAGCGAATTGTTGGGCGCGTTCGGCACCAGCTTCGCCAGCTTGTCGGTCTCCGCCGGCTCGAAGCCCAGCACTCTGCCCACGTCCCGGATCACCGCCCGCGACTTCATCGTGCCGAAGGTGATGATCTGGCCCACGCTGTCCTTGCCGTACTTCTCGCGCACGTATTCGATGACTTCGCCGCGCCGCTCGTAGCAGAAGTCGACGTCGATGTCCGGCATCGACACGCGATCCGGATTCAGGAAGCGCTCGAACAGCAGGTCGAAGGCGAGCGGATCGACATCCGTGATGCCGAGCACGTACGCGACCAGCGAGCCCGCCGCCGAGCCGCGCCCCGGACCGACCGGAATGCCGCGCGCCTTCGCCCAGTTGATAAAGTCCTGCGTGATCAGCATGTAGCCCGCGTAGTCCGCTTTCGGATTGCTCATCACGCCCAGCTCGTAATCGAGCCGCTCGACGATGCCGGCCGGCAGCGGATCGCCGTAGCGCGCCTGCGCGCGCTCGAACGTCAGCCGGCGCAGCAGCGTCCGCTCATCCGGCACGTCCTCGGGCAGCGGGAAGGCGGGCACGTAATACTGCTGCTGCCACGCGACATTCACCTGCTCCGCGATGTCGAGCGTATTGGTCAGCAGATCGGGGCGGTTCGGAAAATGTGCGGCGATTTCGTCCGCCGACTTGAAGTACAGACCCTTGTCGTACTTCATCCGGTTCGGATCGGAGTGATCCTTGCCGAGCCCGATGCACAGCAGAACATCGTGCGCATCGTGATCGCCCGCGCGCAGGAAATGCGCGTCGTTGGTGGCGACGACCGGCAGATCCAGCTCGCCCGCCAGCTTCAGCACGCGCTCGTTCAGCCGGTCCTGGCCGGGCGAGGTGTGCGCCTGCACTTCGAGGTAGTAGCGATCCCGGAAGACGTCCGCGTACCAGGCTGCCGCCTCCCGCGCGGCTTCCCAGTCGTCCGCCAGCAGATTGGACGCAACTTCACCGGCCATGCACGCGGAGGAAACGATGATGCCTTCCGAGTATTGCCGAAGCACTTCACGGTCTACGCGCGGCCGCCGGTAGAATCCCTCGAGATAGCCGATCGATGTGAGCCGGATCAGATTGCGCAGGCCGATTTCATCGCGTGCAAGCAGCACGAGATGGTAGTAGTCCCGATCCCGCTCCCGATCCCGCTTCAGCCGCCGGTCGCCCGGCGCGACATAGGCTTCCATCCCGAGGATCGGCTTGAGCCCGTTCTTCTGCGCGAGCTCCTGAAACGTAAAGGACCCGAACATGCAGCCGTGATCGGTGAGCGCGAGCGCCGGCATGTCGAGATCGCGGCTGCGGCGGATCAGGTCCTCGATGCGGTTCGCGCCATCGAGCAGCGAGTATTCGCTGTGGGTATGAAGGTGAACGAAAGACATCCGGATAATACGCTATTATTATCGTTTGGGGTACTCGAAAAGGTACGAACGACGACCGGGCGGGGCAACGATTGACAGAGCCAAAAACAGTGATTCCGAGGGCACACGATCTGGTCGGCACCTGGCGCGAGCAGCGTAGCCGGCTCGGCCACCTGCTGATCGCGCTCGATTTCGACGGCACGATCGCGCCGATCGTCAGCCGGCCACAGGAAGCATCCATGCTCGCCCAAGCGCGTGTCGTCATCGAACGGCTGTTGAAGCGAGCCGATACCGACGTTGCGCTCGTCAGCGGCCGGTCGCTGCACGATCTGCGCGCGCGCAGCCGCATCGCCGGCGCCTACTACTCCGGCAACCATGGGCTCCAGATCGACGGCCCCGGTGTACACGAAACCCGCCAGGATGCGCTCGCATTGCTGCCGCGCGTGCAAGCGATCGGCCGCGAGCTCGCGCACCAGCTGGCCGGCATCGAAGGTGTCTACCTCGAGGACAAGGAGCTCACGCTCAGCGTGCACTCCCGCATGATCGAAGCTGAGGCCGAACGCGCGCGCGTTCACGATATCGTCGAACAGACCTATCGCGCACGGCGCGAGGGGCTGAAATTGACGTACGGCAAGCGCGTAATCGAAGTGCGGCCGGACGTGGAGTGGCACAAGGGAGAGGCGACGCTGTTCCTGATCGGTTGCATCGAGCGGGCGCGCCGCTCGCGCGTGTTCCCGATCTTCATCGGTGACGACGTGACCGACGAGGATGCCTTCCGCGCTCTCGCTGGCCGTGGCGCCGGTGTCCTGGTCGCGCCGGCGCCGCCGCCGGACACCGCTGCGCGCGCCTGGGTTCGGTCTCCGGAGGAAGTCGTCACCCTGCTGGAGGGGTTGGCCCGGTGAGAGAAGTTGTTGTTATTTTGCTCCTGTGGCTCACCGCGGCCTGCGCGTCGGCCGGCACCGGTGGGGGCGCCGATACCCCTTCCGAGGCGGCCCGGCATCGCGCCGCTCTTGCCATGATCACCGTCTCGAATGGCACGGCGGTCCCGCTCACCATCGCGTTTCGCAGCACCATGGCGCCCGTGCAGGAGGTGGTGATCGGCCGCGTGGCCGCCGCTCAGCGCGTGCGGCTCGCGCCGGTGCCGGCCGGTGAGCCGATCGTCGTGCTTGCGCGCCGCGCCGATGGCGCGGAGCTGGCACTGCGGCCGCAGTCGTTCGCGATCGACGCCGAGTGGATATGGGAAATCCCGCAGGACGCGACCTTCACGGTTCCAGAGCCGGAAGCATGAGCCGCCGCCAGCCGGGCGACTGCGTCGGCGAAAGCTGCGTCTTCGAGCCCGCGCATCCGCACGAGCCCGGGCACGCGCACACGCCCGCGCACACGCACACACAGCCACATTCCCACAGCCACGCGCATACGCTGGAAACCAGCAGGCGCCGTCTCCTGGTCGTGCTTTCCATTACGGCCGCGTTCATGGTGCTCGAGCTGATTGGCGGACTGCTGGCCAACTCGCTCGCCCTGATCGCCGATTCGGCGCACATGCTGACCGACGTGGGCGCCCTTGCGCTTTCCCTTTTCGTGCTCTGGTTCTCGCGTCGCCCGGCGAGCTCGGAAAAAACCTACGGCTATCTTCGGCTCGAGATCCTGGCCGCGCTGGTCAACGGCGTCGCCCTCGTCATCATCTCCGGCCTCATCTTCTGGCAGGCGTACCAGCGCATTCTCCGGCCCGAGCCGGTGGCGGGCGGCTTGATGCTGGGTGTGGCAGTAGCCGGTCTGCTCGTCAACCTCGCGGGCGCATGGCTGCTGCACGGGTCGGCCAGTCACAACCTCAATCTGCGCGGCGCGTATCTGCACGTGATCGGCGACCTGATCGGCTCCGCCGGCGCCATCGTGGCCGCGCTTATTATTCTGGGCACCGGCGCGATGATCGCGGATCCGCTCATCTCCATTCTGGTCGGTTTGCTCGTCCTGGCCGGCAGCTGGAAGCTGGTGCGCGAATCGGTCGATGTGCTGCTGGAAGCCGCGCCCTCGCACATCGATCTGGCTGAAGTGCGCAACGCGATCGATGCGATTCCGGGTGTCGATGACGTGCACGATCTGCACGTCTGGACCCTGACCAGCGGCTTTCTGGCCATGAGCGGGCATGCCGTCGTGCAGGATCCCGAACACAACCAGCGGGTTCTCCACGAGATCCACCGCAGCATGCGGGAAGGCTTCGGCATCGAGCACGTGACCGTTCAGCTCGAACGTCGCTCGCTCTAGCGGTTGCCGCGAAAGTTGGCCTCACCCTCTGGCGCGGTTCGGACGTAGATCGCCTTCCAGTCGTTGCTCAAGATACTTCAGACCGTACGCCGCTCCCCTCCTGTCGCCCGGGTTTAGTCATCTAAGCAAACGCCGATCGCCGGTCGCAGGCGTGTCTCGCGTTTATCAGCGAAGCTGGATTCGATGCCGACATGCCGGAAGTGCTTCGCCGATGGCAGCTTGCGACCATACGGACTCACTTTTCAATAAAGATGCATAGCTCAGGATCGAAACAAGGATCTGATCAGCAGCAAAAACCATGACGTCGTCTCGATTTAAGCGGCTTGGCAGCGGCAGTACCTAAGTTCACGGGACGTCTACAAAGAACCTCGTTTCTACAGTATCGCCCACGGAGCCTGATTCATTCCGCACCGACGCGTCAAGACCGCGAACCACAATTTCCGCTGTCCCCGTACCCGGAAATTGTACCGTCGCGACGTGGCTGAGGTTTACCTGGATCCTTTCTGGGCAACGCCGGTCTAGATCATAGGGAGTAACAAAAGCCGTCATGCCGTTCAGACGAACTTCGGTCTCTGCGACTGAAAAGCAATTGTCGCCGTATGTCACAACTGTTACGGTTATGAATCGGCCAATGCCCACGATATCGACATGAGGATCATTGTCATCAAATCCCTTGATCGTGCCAAGCACTCGTACACCATCGAAATCCGTGCTCGACGAACAGGCGGTGAAAAAGAAGAGTGAAAGGAGCAGTGCTCTTTGCATGACGCTGGCCTCCGTTTTACCTCCTGCGTCCGTTACTAAACGCGCAATGGCGCATGGGAGTGACAGGAGTAGTACCCTTACGCGCTTCTTCCCCAGGTCGGGATTGAAATCGCTCCGGGCACTACGCCCGCACTGCTGTCATGGGATTTGCACGTAGCCTGGTCAACACGTCAAACTTGGCGTGCAAACCTTTAACGTCCGTTCGAAATCCCGGTCTATTCCATCCATTGTGCTGAACCACGTGTGCTCAAAATCTCCGTCGGGTCCTCCCCAAAGAAGACCGGCAAGGTGCACATAGGACACTTCGCTTGGAGGATGGCTGTCACTATCCAGGAAAATCGGCGCGCCGCTGTCGCCGTTCTCTGAGTGGATACCCGCCTCCCACTGACACAAGAATTTGAAGTTACTCTCAATATGATCGAAACACGTACGTGTCACCTGACCTCGCGTCCAGCCACTATAATAATGGAGCTCGCGGCGGAGGTTTCGGCATCGAGCACGTGACGGTTCAGCTCGAACGTCGCGTTTCATAATCCACCCACCACTCAATCACTGGAGGTCCCATGCACAACGTGCGACATGTCGTCGCCGCCTTTGCCGCGCTGGCGGCGATGAGCGCTGCCGCGCAGACCGCCAACGCCCAGCAGACCCTTCAGAAAGCCGCCCTGCCCAAAGTCTCCGCCGAGCTGGACGCGGTCCGCGCCTCACTCGAAAAGTATCAGGACCCGCTGGTTGCCGTGCGCGACGGCTATCTCTCGACTCAGGCGTGCATCGGCTATGCCGATGGCGCTATGGGCGTGCACTTCGTCAACATGAGCACAGTCGGGCCGACCGTTAAGCCGGAGAAGCCGCAGGTCCTGATCTACGAGCCGGTCGACGGCAAGCTCGAGCTGGTCGCGGCCGAGTGGTTCGTGCCGCTCGCGACCGGCGTGAAGGAGCCGCCCACGTTGTTCGGCCGGCAGTTCGATGGCCCGATGGATGGCCATGAGCCGATCATGCCGAAACAGCTCGTCCATTACGACCTGCATGTCTGGCTCTGGAAGGAAAACCCGAAGGGCGTCTATGGCATCGTCAACCCGGCGGTCGATTGCAGCAAGGCGGTCTACGCCGCCATCGAGCCGCACGCCTCGGACGCGCACGTGCACAAGTAATTTCATGCCGGGTTGAACGGAATCTGCAGTAGCGGGTACATTGGCGCGCTATGATTCGAAACGTTGCTATTATCGCGCACGTCGACCACGGCAAGACCACACTGGTCGACAAGATGCTTCGGCAGGCCGGGGCGTTCCGGGAGAACCAGGCCGTCGAAGAGCGCGTCATGGATTCCAACCCGCTCGAGCGAGAGCGTGGCATCACGATTCTCGCCAAGAACACATCCGTTCGCTGGAAGCACGCCAAGATCAACATCGTCGACACACCGGGGCACGCGGACTTCGGCGGTGAAGTCGAGCGCATTCTGCGCATGGTCGACGGCGTTCTGCTGCTGGTCGACGCCTTCGACGGGCCCATGCCGCAGACCCGCTTCGTCACGCGCAAGGCGCTCGCGCTCGGGCTGCAGCCCATCGTGGTCATCAACAAGATCGATCGCGAGGGCGCAGACCCGGTGCGCGTGCACGACGAGGTGCTCGAGCTGTTCATGGAGCTCGAGGCCGACGATGCGCAGCTCGATGCGCCGTTCGTCTACGCGTCCGCCCGCGACGGCTACGCGATCCTGGAGCTCGATGACGAGCGCAAGGATCTGTCCTGCCTCTTCGATCTGATCATCGACCGCGTGCCGCCGCCGCCCGGCAACACGGAAGCGACTTTCCAGATGCTCGTCTCCACGCTCGAGCACTCGCCCTATCTCGGCCGCATGGCGGTCGGTCGCGTGGAGCGCGGCAGCATTCGCGTCGGCAATCCGGTCATGCTGCTCGCACCGCGTGAGGATATTACGGGCGAATTCGAGCCGCTGCCCGGCGATCGGCAGGGCAAGGTCGCGAAGCTCTTCACCTTCGAGGGACTTCAGAAGGTAGAGACGCCCGAGGTGAGCGCCGGTGACATCGTCGCGCTCGCCGGCATTGAAGAAGTCGAGATCGGCGCCACGCTGGTCGATCCGGGCCGTCCGGAGCCGCTCGCCGGCATCATGGTCGAGGAGCCGACCATCTCGGTCGACGTTGTGGTCAATCAGTCACCCTTCGCCGGCCGCGACGGCAAGTTCGTCACCAGCCGCCAGTTGCGCGAGCGGCTGTATCGGGAGCTGGAGCGCAACGTCGCGCTCAAAGTCGAAGACACCGAATCCACCGACACTTTCACCGTGTCCGGGCGGGGCGAGCTGCACCTGGGAATTCTGATGGAGACGATGCGGCGCGAAGGTTACGAATTCGCCGTATCACGGCCGCGCATCATCACCAGGCAGGGCGCGTACGGCGAGCTGCTCGAGCCGTTCGAGGAAGTCCTGATCGATGTGCCCGAAGAGTACGTCGGCGTCGTCATTCAGAAGCTCGGCAGCCGCCGTGGTCAGATGCTCGAGATGCGCAACAGCGGCAGAAGCGACGGCTCGGGCGGGCTGGTTCGCATCGTCTACAAGGTGCCGGCGCGCGGGCTGTTCGGCTATCGCAGTGAATTCCTCACCGATACGCGTGGTGAGGGCGTGCTGCACCATCGTTTCTCCGGGTATGGGCCCTGGGCGGGCGAGATCGAGACTCGCGAGCGCGGTGTCATGGTCTCGATGGCGGAAGGGCAGAGCGTCGCTTTCGCGCTGTGGAATCTGCAGGAGCGTGGCAAGCTCTTCATTCCGCCGGGCGTCAGTGTCTACGAGGGCATGATCGTCGGTGAAGTCGCCCGTTCGGGCGATCTCGACGTCAATGTCATGAAAGGCAAGAAGCTGACGAACATTCGCGCGGCCGGCTCTGACGACAGCATTCAGCTCGAGCCGCCTCGCCAGCTGACGCTCGAGAGCGCACTGGAGTTCATTGCCGATGACGAGCTGGTCGAGGTCACGCCTGCCGCCATCCGTTTGCGCAAGCGCTTTTTGAAGGCGCACGAGCGTAAGCGCGCTGCGAAAACGGGATAGTCCCAAATCCCTCTTGACAGCCAAACTGGCCGGTTTACCTTGGGCGCGAAACTCGGCCGCGTTCTTGCTCAGCGGCGAGCAGATAGCAACCACAGCTCCTTAAGGAGAATAGCCGCAATGGCGGACCTGCTGGAACGGCGTCGGGGCGTCGTCGTCGACGAGGAAATTCCTCTCATCTTTGCCTACGATGACGAAGAGGAGGAGGACGAGGGCTGGGACGAGGAGGACTGGGACGAGGACGAAGAAGATTGGGATGACGACGAGGAGTGGGAAGACGACGAGGACTGGGACGACGAGGACTGGGAGGACGAGGATGAGTGGGAGGAGGACCTCGAGTTCGACGAAGAGCAGGAGATGAATCCGCGCCGGCCGAAGCGCGAGGAATGGCGCTGACGTCCGGCTCGTAGGCCCCTCAGTTTTATACGGCCCGCTGGTCTCTGGCCGCCATTCTCGCTAAATTCTGTGTTTACAACAGCTTGACCGATCCAGCGGAGGCCACTAGATTGCCCGTCCGCTGAAAACATCGGCGAGTCGAGCGCGCAGCGCGGGCTTGACGACCTGAGTAGAAAGCGATATAATTCATAGCTCGCGATGAAATTCGCAGCGCCTGCTCGCAAGGCAGGGCGCGCCGCCTCCGGGCGGCTGCGCCCGGACCGTCCAAACGCAGGCGACCGCTGTTTGAAAACTGAGGTTTGCGGAAAATTTTCCGTGTGGGCCCTGGGCCTTGCTGCTCTACGTTGCAGCGAGGCGGCTCTCCGCAAGGAGAGCATGGGTACAAACGAAAACGTAATTTCCGAACGCTAATTAACGCATTAGCGAAAGTTAGGGTTCGTAACCGAGCTGTTTTGGACTTTCTATTGGAGAGTTTGATCCTGGCTCAGGACGAACGCTGGCGGCGTGCCTAACACATGCA
>JBQTJO010000007.1:0-11681 GCA_052387015.1 Gemmatimonadota bacterium | reverse complement strand
TGCGCAGGAGCCGACCACGATCAGCGGCAGAGTCACGACAGGAGCGGGCGCTCCGGTCGTTTCGGCCGCTGTCGTCATTCAGGAGTTGAACATCGGTGCGTTCACAAACGCCGATGGTCGATACGCGATCAGCGTACCGGCGGCTCGCGCGCAGGGCCAGACGGTCACGCTGGCAGCAAGCTCGTTCGGGCACAAGGCGCATTCCGAGCGGGTCGTCCTGCGTCCGGGGGTGCTGGTGCAGGATTTCTCGCTGGCTCCCGATCCGCTTCTGCTCGAGCAGATCGTGGTGACCGGCGCCGGCACCCAGACGGTGCGCGCCAAGCTTGGAAACGTGATCAACTCGGTCCGCTCCGAGGAGATCGTCAAGTCCAGCGAGGTCAACGTCGTGCAGGCGCTGGCCGGCAAGGCGCCCAACGTCGAAGTCTACCAGGGCTCGGGTGAGCCCGGTGCATCGTCTTTCGTACGGATCCGCGGCGTGAAGACGAGCCAGGGCAGCGCGCAGCCGCTGATCGTGGTCGACGGCGTGCCCCTCGATAACAGCACCAATTCGACCGGCAGCTTTCTGGCCAGCACCGTCGCGCCGAACCGCGCGTCCGACCTGAACCCCGCGGATATCGAGTCGGTCGAGATCCTCAAGGGTGCGGCGGCGGCCGCCATCTACGGCTCACGCGCAGGCCAGGGCGTGATTCTGATCACGACCAAGAGCGGCAAGCCAGGGCCGACGCGCTACACGTTCCGCTCCATGGTCACGACCGATAAAGTGAATCTCGGCGTGCCGCTGCAGACGCGCTTTGGCCAGGGCTCGGGCGGTAAAGCCGCGACCTGTTCCGGGCTTGGGTGCCGGCCGTCCGCAGGTTCGTACGGGCCCGAGCTGGCGCCAGGCACGCCGACGTATGACCATTTCTGGGAGATGTTCCAGTCGGGTAACACCGTAGACAACACGCTGAGTGTTTCCGGCGGCAATGATCGCACGACGTTCTATCTGTCGGCCGAACGGATGGACCAGAACGGCACGATCATCGGGCCCAACAACTGGTACGATCGCACGACCGCACGTCTGAAGGCGTCGCACCGGCTGATGGACAACCTGACGGTCGGCGGCAACATCTCGTACGTCGATGCGCGCGGCTCCTTCATTCAGAAGGGGTCCAACATCAGCGGGCTGCTGCTGGGCGCGCTGCGCACGCCACCGGAGTTCAACAATGCGCTGTACAAGGACAGCGTTACCGGCTTGCACCGGTCGTACCGCTACCCGCGGCCGACCACGCTCGCGACCTCGCGTGGCTATGACAATCCGTTCTTTCTCGTGAACGAAGGCAGGAATACGGGTCAGGTCGGCCGTGTCTTCGGCAATGTCGATATCAATTACCGGGCGCTGGATTGGCTGAGTGTCAAATACACGCTCGGTACGGACTACTCATCCGATGAGCGTCTCGAGGCATTCCCGCCGTCGAGTTCGAACCGCTCGACCGGCCAGATGAATCGCGCGAATTTCGTGACCAATCAGATCGACAGCAACCTGCTATTCACCTTGAACCACACGTTCTCGAACAAACTCGCTGGCACGCTTGCGCTCGGTCACAACATCAACTCGCGCAGCTACCGGCAGAACTACGTCACCGGTTACGACTTCATCGCGCCCGACGTTTTCACGCTCAACAACGACATCAGCTGGGAGCCGAACGAGTTCGAGTCGCTGGTGCACACCGAATCGTTCTTCGGCCAGGCCACGGTCGATCTCTACAACCAGCTGTTCCTGACCGGTGCGGTGCGCAACGACGGCTCCTCGACGTTCGGCGCGAGCCAGCGCCGGCACTGGTTCCCGAAGGCCAGCATCGCCTGGAACTTCACCGAGACGCTCGGCGATCTGGGCGGCAATCTCAGCTTCGGCAAGGTGCGTTTGGCCTATGGCCAGACCGGCAGCCAGCCGGGCGCCTACCAGACGATTACAGCGTTTTCGACGGGTAACTTCGGCGACGGCGGCTGGGGTCCCTATCTCAGCCCGACCTGGCAGACCCTGAACAAGGGCGGTCTGGCGACGAGCACGCTGAAAGGCCAGGACAAGCTCAGGCCGGAACGGACTCGGGAGTACGAGGCAGGAGTGGACATCGGTCTGTTCAGCGAGCGCATGGCGCTCGGCCTCACGTACTACGATGATCTCTCGAAAGACGTCATTTTCTCGACACCGCTGCCGCCGTCGACCGGCTTCACGCGCCAGGTTCAGAATGCGGCCACCATCAGCAACAAGGGGTGGGAGCTGACGCTGGACTTCAGGCCGATCGTGCGCCGGGATTTCGAGTGGGACATCGGCTTCCAGTGGGCGAAGAACAGGAATCTGGTCGAGGACCTGGTTGGCGCAGAGTTCGTCCTGGTCGGCGGTGCCTTCTCGGGCTCGCCGGGGGCGGTCGTCAAGGGGCACCAGGCCGGCGTGCTGCGCGGCGGTGACTTCGCACGTTGCGGCCGGGCGCTGGTTATCGACGGTGTCGATATCGATGCGCAGTGTGGCGGAGCCGCCGGCGCGCTCTACATTGCCGAAGACGGCTTCCCGATCCTCGACCCGGAGCAGCGCGTAATCATGGATCCGTTCCCGGACTGGACGGGCGCGGTACGCACCGCGGTCAGAATCGGCAAGCTGAGTCTCTCCGGCCTGGTCGACTTCAAGAAGGGCGGCCAGATGTGGAACGGCACCCGGGGCGCGCTCTACAATTTCGGCACGCACAAGGACACGGAGATCCGGGGTGAGCAGCGCGCGTTCGGCTCGGACGATTTCCATCCGGGAGCGGTCGCGGGGCCCGGTGCCGGCAAGCAGGTGACGATCGACGAGGACTGGTTCACCGGCCTGGGCAACGGCTTCGGCCCGGTTGCCACGCAGTTCATCGAGGACGCCGGCTTCGTCAAGCTGCGCGAGCTCTCGGCAGCCTACTCGTTCACGCAGGACTTCGTCCGCAGCTTCGGCGTGAACAGCCTCGATGTCCGCCTGGGTGCGCGCAACCTGCACACCTGGACCGATTACACGGGCATCGATCCCGAAACCAATCTCTCCGGTGCCGAAGCCAACCTGCGCGGCATCGACTACTTCAATAATCCGCAGACGCGCTCGTACGTTCTGTCGGTCACCGTGAACCGCTAACGGTCAGGGAATGACAATGAATAGGAATCAAGCAATCATCGCGTCATTCGCTGCGCTGTTGGCCACAGGCTGCGGTGACTACCTGACCGGGCCGAAGCTCGATCGGGATCCGAACCGGCCGACCGCCGCGTCGACGGAACAGCTCTTCATGGGGATGCAGTCCTCGCAGTTCATCCAGATGGAGGGCGCGCTGGCAAGGACGACCAGCATGTGGGTGCAGCAGATGGCGGGGACCGATCGGCAGTACCTCACGATCGGAACCTATCAGTACACGGAGGACGATTTCAGCGGCCAGATGCAGCGCCTGTATACGGGCGGCGGTCTCGTGGACATGCGAAGGATCCAGACGGCCGTCGAGGAATCGGGCGACCGCGTCTATGCGGGCATCGTCAAGATCTGGGAAGCCTATGCCGTGGGCATGGCGGCCAGCATCTGGGGTGACCTGCCGTACTCGGAAGCGGTGGGCGAGACCGGAAAGCCGAAGCTGGACGAGCAGGCTGATATTTACGCCGCCATCCAGCAGAAGCTCGACGATGCGATCGCCGATCTCTCGAGTGGCACGGGCAAGGGTCCGGCAAGCGCCGACCTGGTATACGCCGGCAACACGACCAAATGGATCCAGGCGGCCCATACCCTGAAGGCGCGCTTCTTCCTCCACTGGGCGGAGAAGGACCCGTCGAATTACGCGCGGGCGCTTTCGGAGGCGAAGCTCGGGATCTCCTCGAAGGCGAACGATGCGCGCGCGCATCACACGTCGAAGCCGGGCGAGGAGAACATCTGGCATCAGTTCATCGTGCGCGAGCGCGATAGCTACATCAGGCCAGGCAAGTTCCTGGTCGAACTGCTCAAGACGCGCAATGATCCACGCCTCTCGGAGTACTTTGCCGCGAACTCGAAGGGGCAGTTTGTCGGCGCCGCGCCCAACGAGAAGCTCAAGGGCGACCACTCGAATCTCAGCGCGGCGCGCGTTTCGGTCAGCTTCAAGCAGCCCCTGATCACGTGGTCGGAGACGCAGCTGATCATCGCCGAAGCGGCATTCAGGGGCGGCGATCAAACAACCGCCCGGGACCGGCTGAGCGCCGTGCGAACGGCGGCCGGCTATACGGCAGATGTCTCGACGCTCGCAGGCCCGGCGCTGCTCGAAGCCATCATGGTCGAGAAATATGTCGAATTGTTCCAGAGCATTGAATCCTGGAACGATTACAAGCGGACCTGCCTGCCGAAGATTACGCCGGCCAGGTCGGCAGGCGTGCCGGGACGGATGCTGTATGGCTCCGCCGAGCGTAACGCGAACGGCGAGAACATTCCCGAGCCGTCCGCGCAAGCCGCACGCAACGACAACGACCCGCAGGCGTGCACGTGAGCTGATGCCGTATAGCGGAATCTGATGATAGTCCGGTCAGCCTTCGGGGTGGCCGGACTTTCGTCGTATACGAGACCTGAATATCATTCTGAATATGCCCCGCATTGCATTCTTGATTTGCCTGCCACTGCTTCTGGCAGGCTGTTATGTACACTCACCGGCCCCGCAGTCGCCTGCGATCGGCACGCGCGTGCGCGCTCAGCTGACACCGCAGGGATCAGTGGATTTGGCGACCTATCTCGGGCCCGCTGTGGAGGCCGTCAGCGGTCGCGTGCTCGGAACTGCTCCGGACAGCCTAGTGCTCGCGATTACGGCAGTCGATACGCGGAGGTTGGGCGAGAATTACTGGAACGGTGAGCGGGTTGCACTCGCAAGGGAATCGATCGAATCGATGACGCAGAAGCACCTTTCCACAAAGCGGACCGCGCTATTCAGTGCCCTGGTTTTGGCTGGCGGTTACGCGCTGCTGCGCGCGTTCGACATCGATTTCCGCAGCGGGGATGAGGGTGTGCCGATGCCACCACCACAACAGTAGGCGAGGCGTTACTGCTGGCGGCGGAAAACGAGAATCAGACCGAAGGGATTGCGCGCGATGCCGGGGCGCGTTGCATCGCCATTCGGATAAACCTCGACAAAATCGATGTCGCTCGCGGAAATCTGCGTGAGAATACAGGTGTCGAGCATACGGGTGCCGTCGACATAAATACCCGGACTTCCCTGCGCACGCACAGAGCGCATGCCACGGAAAAGCACGCGCGGGCACTCGCCGGACCGTTCCGAGATCAACATACCGGGTACCCGCCCCCGTATCCCCTCGAGCAGATTTCCCGTCATGTCACTGCCATGGAGCACGGTTGCCGATCCGCTGGGCGCCGAGCTTTTGGCGCGTTCCGGAGCACGACCGGCGCCACATGCCCACAGAGAGCAAACGGCCAGCGTGACGGCCAAATGCCGAATAGTCATTCCTCCAACCTAAGACGCGCATTGCAAACCGGGTAGATTTCCATATGGAAGCAGGCAGCCGGACCAGTCGCGTGCTCAGCCGGCAGGAGATCGAGGATTTCCTGAAACAAGGCTTCTGGGGCGTGCTCGCCACCGCCGTGAACGATCAGCCGTATGGCGTGCCGATCATCTACGCCTACGACGATGATGGCATGTTCTACGTCGCGAACGGGCCGGGCCAGAAGCTCCGCAATCTGGAAGCGAATCCGAACGTCACGCTCACGGTCGTCGAGCTGGAGGATTACGGGCGGCGCTGGAAGAGCGTGATCGTCTACGGCCGCGTCGAATTCCTGGAGGATCTCAGCGACAAGCTGCACGCGTTCAACGCACTGCGAAAGCAGATCCCGCGTCCGGCCGCCCGGCTGCGGGATGCTGCCAAACTTGCGGCTGCCAGGGTCCTCCGAATTGTTCCCACCGAGATTACGGGTCGAGCTACCGGCTACTAGTTAACGGACGTTTACGTTCACGTTCACGTTCACGAGTACGTGGACGGTTGCCAAGGCACCGTACACGTCCACGTAACCGTGAACGTGAACGTTCGTCTCCGTGTATCTTAGTCATGCGTTTCCGTATTCTCTTCTGCGCTGCTGCTCTTTTTGCGGCCTGCGGACAGCCGCGACAGCCGAGTGCGCCGGCGACTCCCGATCCGGCAGACGTGCGTCTGCTGACCGACCTGTACACGGAGCGGTTGCGGCTCGGGCTCGGCAGTCCGTACCGCCTGATCGAGTACGCGCTGCGCGACGAGCGGCTGGCCGATCAGCGCGCGATCGTCGCGCGCCGGCTGCTCGAGCGCATCGATGATGGCGAGCTGTACGAGATCAGTCCGCTCGTATTCGTGGCCGCGGGCGTGCCGGAGACGAGCGCGGCCGCGCAGCTCGACCTGATCCGCACGACGGTCGAGAGCGCGCCGGACCCGCGCATCGGAGAGCTGGCCATCGCGCTCGCGTACGAAACTGCCGCCGAGCAGGGCGTCGTGACTTCGCACGTCGCGGCGCGCGCTGCGCGCGTGGCCGCGTTGCGGCGCGACCGACAGCTCACGATCGACGATGGCGCGCGGCTGCGCAGCACGGCGCGCGCGTATGCGGTCGCGCCGGAGAACCTGGTGCTGGCGTGGCGGCGGGAGCGGCGCTTCGCAGTCGAGCAGCCGAGCCTCGCGCCGCTCGAGGCCGGTGCGCAGCAGGAGGCCACGCGCCTCGCGCTGCTGCTTGCGGGCGGCATTCGCGTGGCCGCGACGCCGGTCTCCAGCCCGTTGCGCCGCACACTCGAGCCGCCGGCCGGCGGTCTCGATCCCGAGCAGGCGCGGCTGGTGCGAGCCGTGGATACGCGCACACCGCACAGCGCGCTGCAGGTCGCGCTGCGCAGCTACGGCCCGCGTCGCGAGCAGACCGACTCGCGTTTGCGCGCGCCGCACTGGCAGGAGTTCTTCGTGCGCGCGGTGGACGAAGAGCGCTTCGTTGCAGAGCTGGCGCTGGCGCGTCGCGAGAGCGAGGACGAAGTGATCGCGGCGGACATCGCGCTCAATGCCGCGGTTGCGCTGCGAGCGTTCGCGCAGGAGCCGGTCGTCGCGCCTGCGAACGCATCCGCGCAGGATCTCGCGAACCGCTTCGGCGTGCGCGTGCGCTTCGACTCGAAGATCACGGAGCCGGAGCGCGCGCATACGCTGGCCGTGCTGACCCGCGCGCTGGACGATCTGCGCAGTGTCGTGCGCGGCATCGACCTGAGCGGCCTCAGCTTCGAGATCGGCCGCATTGCGCCGGACGCGGGACACATCGCGTTCCACGATCCGGGCCGGCGCGTGATCCGGCTGGATCCCGCCACGCTGGCCGGCACGATTGCGCACGAAATCGCGCACGATCTCGACTGGCAGCTCGCGCGCCGCAAGTACAAGACGCGCTCCTCTTACGCGACCGATTACGCGACGCGCACCGGCAATGCGTTCTCCTGGACGGTGAACGATCTGCTGCGCGGCAGCGCGGCCATGGCGCGGCAGCAGTCGGGCACGGCCGCGCTCAGGCCGGCGGAAGAGTTCGCGAAGCGCTTCGACTGGTACGTCTCGAGTGCGCTGGCCGCGCGCGGCCGCAGCAACGGCTATCTGTCGGGGGCGCAGAACGACTGGATCGCCGGCCACGGCGCGGCAGTGCGTCCGGATCCGGAGCGGACGGCCGCGCGCTCGTTCGCCGCGATCGTCGCCGAGGCCACGCGCATGGATCGCGCGCAGCGCGCGGCGGTCGAGCGCGCCATCATCGAGAGCGCGCCGGTGACGGCGTGCGAGATCCGCAGACATTCGCCGTTCCGCTCGCCGGCTCTGATGTTCGAGGCATGCGACTCGCAACATTGAACGGGCATGTACGATGCCATTGTGATCGGCGCCGGCGCGGCCGGGCTGATGGCCGCGCGCGAGTTGAAACGGGCCGGATACGGCGTGCTGGTGCTGGAAGCGAGCGACCGCATCGGTGGTCGCGTCCGCACGCTTCATGACACGGGCGCGGGCATTCCCATCGAGCTGGGCGCGGAGTTCGTACATGGCGACGCGCGCGAAACCAACAGGCTGCTCGACGAAGCGCGTCTGGCCAGCGTGCCGGTGCTCGGCCGGCACGTGCGCTCCGATCGCGGCCAGTTCTCCGAACAGGAGCACATGTGGAAGCGCATGGGCCGCGTCTTCAAGCGGCTCGATCCCGAGCGCGGGCGCGACCGCTCCTTCCAGGATTTTCTCGACGACAAACCCGGCGGCCTGCTGCTGAAGAACGAGCGCGAGCTGGCGCGCAGCTTCGTGCAGGGCTTCAATGCGGCCGATGCCGCGCGCATCAGCGAGAAGTCCCTCGCGCAGCAGGGGAATCCCACCGAGGCCGCCGTCAGGGCAGCGCGGGTCGTGAATGGCTACGCGTCGCTGGTCGAGCACGCAGGTGAAGAAGTAGTCGACGTCGTCCGATTCGATTCACTCGTGCAGCGCATCCTCTGGGATGAAGGCCGCGCGCTCGTGCTCACGCGCGGCGGCGCCGAATACGAAGCGCGCGCGGTCGTCGTGACCGTACCGCTGCCGTTTCTCCAGGATGAGAGTATCGCACTCGAGCCCGAGGTGCCGGCCATCCGGAAGGCGGCGCGCGAGCTGGTGATGGGCCACGTGGCGCGCGTGAACGTCGTCGTACGAGAGCGATTCTGGGAGCGCAAGCTGGACGAGCTCGCGTACGTGCATACGCCGGAGCGGCCGTTCAATGTCTGGTGGACGCAGTATCCCTTGCGCGCACCCCTGCTGGTCGGCTGGTCGGGCGGACCGCCGGCCGTCGAACTGCAGGGCGATGGCGACATCGAGAGCGTGGCCCTCAGCGAGCTGGCACGCGCGTTCGGCACGCGGCGCAGCCGGCTGGAGAAGCTGGTGGACGCGATCCACACCTTCGACTGGACCAACCATCCGCACTCACGCGGCGCGTACAGTTACGCCGGTGTGGGCGGCACGAGCGCGCCGAAGCGGCTTTCGCAGCCTGTTCGGGGCACCCTGTTCTTCGCCGGCGAGGCGACCGACAGCGTCAACAGCGGCACGGTCGAGGGCGCCCTCGCCAGCGGCCGGCGCGCTTTCCGGCAGGTGGTCAAAAGCCTTGGATAGTCAAGTCTTGCCCCTCTCCGGAGCATAGGGCATCATCCTCGCGCCCTATGCAGAAACACACCTCGACCGACTGATGATGGCCGATTTACCAAAAGAAATCTCCGAGCTGTCCTTCCTCGCGCGCAATCTGCGTTGGAGCTGGCACATGGCAACGCGCGCCCTGTTCGAGCGGCTGGATCCGGCGCTCTGGGCGGCGGCGCGCCACAATCCGGTGCTGCTGCTCGAGCGCATCGACCCGATCTGCCTGCGCATTGCGGCCGACGACGAGAAGTACGTCGCGAGTGTTCAGCGTTGCGCGGCGGATCTGCGCGAGTATCTCGGCACCAGCGACACGTGGTTCGCGAGCGCGCTGCCGAGCAATGGCATGCAGGTCGCCTACTTCTCGGCCGAATTCGCGATCACCGAAGCGCTGCCGATCTTTTCGGGTGGCCTCGGTGTGCTGGCGGGCGACCACCTGAAGTCCGCGAGCGATCTGGGTGTGCCGCTGGTCGCGGTCACGCTGATGTACCGCGAGGGCTATTTCAATCAGAGGGTCGATGCGGAGGGGCGCCAGCATGAGCAGTACGATCCGAGCGATCCGCGCATGCTGCCGCTCACGCTCGAGCGCGCTGCGAACGGCGAGCCCCTACACGTCACGTTTCCGATGCTCGACCGGCACGCGCGCGCGCAGATCTGGCGCGCCGACGCCGGCCGTGTCCGGCTGTACCTGCTCGACACCGATATTGACGGCAATCACACCAGCGACCGCCGCATCACGGATCGCCTGTACGGCGGCGACAACGAGCATCGGCTGCGGCAGGAGATCGTGCTCGGCATCGGCGGCATGCGCGCGCTGCACGCGCTGGGCGCGCAGCCGAATGTGATCCATCTCAACGAAGGCCACGCCGCATTCGCGGCGGTCGAGCACATCCGCCGCTCACTCAGCCGCTTCGAGAACGGCGCCTTCTTCAATGCGGCGAAGACGCTCGCGCTGCGCGCCGTGTTCACGACCCATACCCCGGTGCCCGCGGGGCACGACATGTTTCCGGCGCACCTGATGGAGCGCTACCTGGGCGGCTACATCTGGGAGATGCGCGAATCCTGGCGCAGATTCCTGGCGCTCGGCCGCCACGATCCGACCGACGATGATGAGCCGTTCAACATGACGCTCCTGGCGCTGCGCCTGTCGGGCCGCCGCAACGGCGTGAGCAGGCTGCACGGCGAAGTCAGCCGCCGGATGTGGCACGGCGTGTGGCCGGGCGTCGCGGAGGAGGAGACGCCGATTCGCGCAATTACCAACGGCGTGCATCTGCCGACCTGGGTGGCACCGAGTATGGCGCGCGTATACGCGCAGTACATCGGAAGCGACTGGCATCGCCACCATACAGAAGGCTGGAAACGAGCGGCCGAGATTCCGGTGCGGGTGCTCTGGCAGACGCGGCGCGAGCTGCGCGAGCGACTGGTGCTGCACACGCGCCACGTGCTCGCGAATCAGCTCGCGCGCCGCGGCGAGAACCCAAACATGGCCGGCCACGCGCTGGATCCGGACGCGCTCACCATCGTGTTCGCGCGCCGTTTCGCGACCTACAAGCGCGCGACGCTGCTGCTCTCGCAGCCGGAGCGGCTCGCGCAGCTGTTGCGCGCGCATCGCATCCAATTCGTGTTCGCCGGCAAGGCGCACCCGAAGGATGAGCCCGGCAAGGAGCTGCTGCGGCAGATCTACCAGTTCGGCGTGCAGGCCGGCCTGCGTGACAAGTTCCTGTTCGTGGAAGAGTACGACATCGCGCTCGCGCATTACCTCGTGAGCGGCGCCGACGTGTGGCTGAACGTGCCGCGCAAGCCGTACGAGGCGAGCGGCACCAGCGGCATGAAGGCCGCCGCCAACGGCGCGCTGAATCTCAGCATTCCGGATGGCTGGTGGGCGGAAGCCTGGACGGATCACAACCAGCGCGAGCACCCGATCGGCTGGAGCATCGAGGCGCCGCACGTCGGCCTGGGGCAGGACCACGCCGATGCGGACGCGCTGTTCAGTCTGCTGGAGCGCGAGGTCGTGCCCCTGTTCTTCGAGCGGGATGCGGATGGCCTGCCGCACGGCTGGTGCGAGCGCATCCGCTCCTCGATCCTGCAGGTGGTGCCGTATTTCAATACGCATCGCATGGTCGGCGAGTATGTCACGGCCGCGTACGTGCCGGCGTATCGGGCCAACGGGATAGGGGCGGCGGTGTAGGGGTGTAGGGGAGTAGGGGAGTAGGGGAGTAGGGGAGTAGGGGAGTAGGGGAGTAGGGCCCGGGTATTGTACCGGTTTCTTGTGCCGGGTGTATTGTGCCGCAGTTTTGTGCCGCCTCTTTTGAATCGACTTCGGCACAATACACCGGCACAATACACCGGCACAAAACACCGGCACAAGACACCGGCACAATACACCGGCACAATACACCGGCACAAGACACACCGGCACAATACACCGGCACAAGACACCGGCACAAGACACCGGCACAAAACACCGGCACAAAACACCGGCACAATACACCGGCACAATACACCCGGCACAATACACCCGGCACAAGAAACCGGTACAATACCCGGGCCCTACTCCCCTACTCCCC
>JBQTJO010000006.1:0-12473 GCA_052387015.1 Gemmatimonadota bacterium | reverse complement strand
GGATCGATCTGGAGCTGCCAGACCTGACCGCGCTCGATGGCGCGCGCCCGCGTTCGCATGGCCATCCAGACGAGATTGTCGCGCGCGTTCTGCGCATTCTTCGACTGCGTCAGGCGGGTGAAGCCCGGCACGGCAAAGCCCATCATGATCATGCCGATCACCAGCACGATCATCAGCTCGACCAGTGTGAATCCGTGACGTGGTTTCATGAGGGTGCCTCGCATGGGCGGGTCCATATACGAGATTCGTACCGTAAGCTATCTCTTTGTGCCACACAATTTAACAGCGGCAGCCCTGCGGCGCGACCAGAAAATTCTTGCGGACCTGGAAAAGATGTATCAGAAAGCGGGCAGGAACGTCCGGTGCTGCGGAACAATGCGGCGGGTGGCGGCCGAGAGCGAAAGCGCGGTCGCGATTGCGCAACGGGAGTACAGCAGCGCGCCGCCAGCAAAGAGCGCCGCGCCGCCGGCCGAGCGAATCGAGCCGTACACCACGGCGTCCCGATCCACCGAGATGCCGTCGCGCGCGACGACCACGCCGAAAAAGGTGGCGCCCGCATCCATCGTGAGCGCGCCAGCTACCGCTAGAATGCCCTGGCCGGCGCCACCTGCGATGCGCAGGTCGCCGTTCGAGAAGATGAGAGGGAAGTAGCGGCCGCACGGCGCACCTGGCGCGCCGGGATCGCCCCAGTTGGCGGCCGCCAACTCATCGCACGCGCCGTTCGAACCGGCCGGTGAGGGCCAGACGGTTCCGGTCTCCAGCCGGTCGGCGATGTGCTCCAGCTCACTCCATCTGACGCCGCCGAGAGCAATCGAGTCCGGTGGGAATGCGGTCGTGTCGACGACCGCCGGACCGGTGACCGTCGCCGACGGCCCGACGACCGGCAAAACCGCGGTCAGCAGCGCGAAGGGATCCGGCTGTGTGACCGTGCTCGGCTCGCACTGGTCGGACGTCCAGCCCGGCGGCTGATGCTGGGCCGCGGAAACATTCGTCGAGCCCGCGAGCACGGTCACGCCGCCGCTCGCGACCGCCGTATTGAAATCCCTGAGCACGGCAGCGCGGTCGAGCGTACGTGCGACCGCCAGCGCGCGCGCCGTGGAGAAGGCGCTAGCCGCGCCGACTTCTGACAGCGCGCGAATCACGAACGTGCCGGAGGAAAGCCGTTCGACGGTGGCAGACCAGGAAGCGTCCTCCCGGGTCCCGCTGCCGGCCGGATCGGCAATCGGCACGCCCGGTGGCAACGTGTCGTGTTGTGCGCTGTCCCAAGCAGCGAGCACGGAGCGGATCGCATCGTGGGCGGCCGCATCCGCGCGCGCCGAGCGCATCTGCGCTGCGGCCAGCAGCCGCGCCTGGGTTGCCAGCGCAAGCATGCCCGCGGCCAGCACCTCGATCAGCAGGAGCACCAGCAGCACGAGCACGAGCGCGATTCCCGGCCGGGTGGTCACGGCAGGGGATTGCTGAAGCCGATGCGGGTGTCAGCGACGCGGGCCGCTTCGTGCAGCGCGCGGGAACGCAGGCGCACGGCGACACCGCGCAGGCCGGGCTCCGCGCCGAACCAGCTCTCGCGATCGTCCAGCAGCTCGTCCGTGATCGGCTGTCTGCCCCCGCCACCCAGACGATAGCGCAAGGCGTGGTTCGCGAGATGGTACGCGCCGCTCTCGAAAAGCAGCACGACCTCATTGAGACGAACCTTGGCATCGGTCGCGATAAAGACGAGCTGTTCGTCCGCACGCGGCACACAGCTCTCCGCCGGGGCGGCCGCGGCGCCGAAGGCAATCACGCGCGCATCGCTTACCAGCAGCAGCGAATCCTTTGCCGGATCCGGATTGCGCACGCCGCGATAGCGCAGCGAAATGATACGATGGTCGATCGCGCAGACGATGCCCCACGCGCGATAGACACGCGTAGCGAGAGAGTCGGCGCTGATCGCGCGCACGTCCGTCGTGTCCAGGTCGCGCAGCTCCGCGCGCAGGACCAGCCGGGCCGTGCGCAGGGCCTCGGCCGCGGCCGCACCCTCGGAGACCGTCTTCACGAGACCGGTCTGCGAGTGGATCAGCGCGGCGCAGGCGGCCAGCAGGATGCCGAGCACGACCAGTGTGGTGACCAGCTCGACCAGCGCAGTACCGCGTCGCGCCCTCATCGCGAGCCGCTCAGCTCGAAGCGCGATCCGTCGGGCAGCGTGCCAATGACGGTGATCGTCCCCTCGGTCGCGAGCCATTCCAGCCGATAGGGCTGCGACTGAACGACCGCCGCGCCCACGATCGCGTGAATCGCGAGTGAGTCGCGCAGGCTGTTCGCGCGGTTCACCAGCTCCTCGCGCATATGAGTTTGGGACAGGAGACGGCTTGCGAGCATGCCGGCGGCGGAGACGCCCAGCAGACCCACCGACAGCAGGACCATGGCGACCGTGACTTCGGCGAGTGAAAAGCCAGGCCTCACCATCGCCGCACCCGGCCGTAGCTGGAGAAGCTCAGGCCGGCGAGCGCGGCGCGGCGCCGGAACTCGACCGTCCGGCTCGCCATCCGGCCCAATCCGCGCGAGTCGTAGGTGACGACCACGAGCGAGTCGGCGCCCGCGACTTCGATGTCGCAGTCGGCGAGCCAGGCGCGCGCGACCAGCCGCCCCGCGCGATCGATCACGCTGGCGTGCTTGCCGGTGAGATCGATTACGAGATCGGCGCCGCCACGCTCGAGCGCCGTTACGCGCGCGCGCGTAGCCATACCGAAGACAGTTTCCCGGGCGGTACGAACGGCGAGGCTGTCGAAGCCGCGGCGCGCGCCGGGTGCGGCGAACGCGTACAGGATCGCGAGCAGCGTGAGGACGAGAAGTGTTTCAGTGAGAGTCACGCGGCCAAGCTGGCCTGCGCGACGGGGCGTTCAAATAGCGGACTGGAGCGGATCTACTCGTCCAGGCCGTACTCGCGGATTTTGTACAGCAGGGCGCGCGAGCTGAGCTCGAGCAGGTCGGCAGCGCGGGTCTTGTTGCCGCCGGTGCGCTCGAGTGCCTGTTTGATCAGGCGTTTCTCGAGCACGGCGGTATGCTTCTTCACGGACAGCTCGTCATCGGCCAGCTCGGGATTGTCGAGCGCGCCGACCGGATGGGCGATGTGCGCCGGCAGGTCGGCAGGGCCCAGCCTGAGTCCATCCGCGAGCACCAGCGCGCGCTCGATCGCGTTTTCCAGCTCACGCACGTTGCCGGGCCAGGGATACTCCAGCAGCAGACGCATTGCGTCCGGATCGATGCCTTTGACGTCCAGCTTCAGCTTGCGGTTGTACTGATCGATGAAGTAATGCACCAGCAGCGGGATCTCGTCGCGGCGCTGGCGCAGCGGCACCAGATGGATGGGAACGACCGCAATACGATAGAAGAGATCGCGGCGGAAGTTGCCGAGGCGCACCTCTTCCTCGAGATCCTTGTTGGTAGCAGCGACGACGCGCACATCCACCGCGCGTGTGCGTGTATCACCGAGCCTGCGAATCTCGGACTCCTGAAGCACGCGCAGCAGCTTTACCTGGAGTGTGCCCGGCATGTCGCCGATCTCGTCCAGCAGCAGCGTGCCGCCGGATGCCGCCTCGAACAATCCGGGCTTCTCACGGTCCGCACCCGTGAACGCGCCTTTAACGTAGCCGAACAGCTCCGACTCGAGCAGGTTCTCGGGAATCGCGCCGCAGTTGACCGGGACGAAGGCGCCGCGCGCACGATCGCTCTCGTCGTGAATGAGGCGGGCGACCAGCTCCTTGCCCGTGCCGCTCTCTCCGGTGATCAGCACCGGTGACGGATGCCTGGCGACCTTGGCCGCCACCCCCAGCGCGTTGGTCATGGCCGGCGATTTGGCCACGATCTGCCGGTAGCGCCGCTCTATGCTGACTTCCTCACGCAGTCGCGTCACCTCGCGGCGCAGCGACTCCCGCTCTTCGGCCTTCTTCAGCGTCAGCACCAGCTGGTCCGGACTGAACGGCTTGGGAATGTAGTCGTATGCGCCCTGCTTCATCGCCTGGATGGCCATCTCCATGCCGCCGTACGCGGTCATGACGATCACCATCGCGCTGCCGTTCGCCTCCTTGTACTTGTCGAGAAACTCGAGACCGGTGAGGCGAGGCATGCGCACATCGCACAGGATGATGTCGGGTCGGACCTCGAGGGCGCGGGTCAGGCCTTCCTCGCCATCGCTGGCACTCGTGACCTCATAGCCTTCATCCGCGAGGATCAGCGACACGGTTTGTCGCAGGCCCGGCTCGTCGTCGATGATCAGAACATTCATGCGGTGTCTTGGACTGCCCCGTTGGTTTCCGCCGGCAGCACGATGCGGAAGGTTGCGCCGCCATCTTCTCGCGCGTCCGCGCGGATGATGCCTCCCATACCTTCGATGAGCCGCGAGCAAACGGCAAGACCCAGCCCCGTCCCCTTGCCGACCTCTTTGGTCGTGACGAACGGCTCGAAGATCTGATCGACCAGCTCGAGAGGGATACCGGGCCCGTTGTCCGATACCGTGATTTCGACGACGCGACCACCCGCCACACCGGGCTCCGCGATCAGCGAGCCCGCCGGCGCGTGCAGTCTGCGACGGTGCGAGTAGTTGATGGCCGGGTGATCGTCCTTGCGGCGTGCCTGAAGCGGCGGCGCAGGGCGCCGCTGCCTCTCTATCGTCGACACGCGCACCACCGGATCGCGCGTATCCTCCAGCGCATCGGCCGCGTTGACGAAAAGATTGACCAGCACCTGTTGCAGCTGATACGGATCGCCGTTGATGCGCGGCAGCGCATCCGCCAGCGCGACCTCGAGCCGAATCCGCCTGAACTTGCCCTGCGTGGCAACCAGATCGACGGTGTCATGCACGATCCGGTTGACGTCCAGCGGCTGCGGCCTGGCTTCGTGCGGGCGCGAATAGTCGAGCAGGCCGCGCACGATGCGGTCGATGCGATGCGCCTCGCGTTCGGCGGCATCGATCAGCTCGCTTTGATTTTCCGGCGCGTGCTTTCTCATCACGCCCAGGTAGCCGATGATCGCGCCGAGCGGGTTGCAGACCTCGTGCGCGATGCCGGCGCCGAGGCGGCCGGCGGACGCAAGCTTCTCGGAATGCACCATCGCGTCGCGCGCTTCGGTGAGCAGCCGGTTGGTCTCATCCAGCGAGCGGATGTTCTCGGCCAGCTGCGCCTGATCCGCGATCAGCCGGCGCGCCATGTCGTTCAGCGCTTGGGACAGACGGGCGATTTCGCGGGTTTCGGCGGCGGGCAGATCGACCACCAGCTCGCCGGCCGCGATCGCTTCCGCACTGCCGACCAGGCGATCGATCGGCTTCAGCACGCGCTTGGTGATCATGATGTGGCCGAAGATGGCGAAGATCGCGACGTCGAGAACGAGAAGCGCGAAGATGTACGTGGCGGCCCGCGCGGGCGTGTTGAGATTCGGCAGGAGCAGCAGGACGCCCGTGCTCAGGACGACAAACGCGCCGGTGAAAACGAGCGCGAACGCCGCGATCAGCTCGCGACGCAGGGTAGGAAGAGGACGCATGATTCCGTCCGTGTCCGGTCTCACGGACCGGACGAGAACGCAGCCCTATTCGTCACAGGCCACCGAGCCGGACTTCGTGGCCGGCGCCGCGACGCCCGCCGGCGCCGGGCCGGTGAAATAGCCGCACTTGCGGCCGACCATGCCGGTGTGCTCCGCGGTTGCGGCCCAGCCGGTGTTCGCCGACCAGACGACCGTGACCGTCACACCCGACGAGAGCCTGGCATCGGGCAAGGCCGGCATGTCCGCCGCGTACGCCTGATGGTTCGAGAAATACCGCTCCTGCTGAATCGCCACATTGCGCAGGTCGTTCTTGACCGACACCCAGTAGCTGCGCTCCTTGACACTCCAGAACCGCGAGACTGCGATAGCCGCGAGCAGGCCGACGATGATCATCACCGTGAGCAGCTCGAGAATCGTGAAGCCGGGTCGTCGCTTCATGGTCACGTTATTGGAGATGAAGGTTCAGTCGCCCGTGCAGGCCACCACGCCCGGCGTGGCTGCCGGCGATGGGACCGCCGACACGGTCCCCACGAAAACCGCGCACATCCGTCCGGCTGCCAGCGCCGCATGCGCCGACGTGGCGGCCCAGCCGGTGCCGCCCGCGTTCGTGATCGTCACGCTCACGCCCTGCGAGTTCGCGTAGCCGGCGCCCAGATTGGTGGTCACGCTCGCGTACGTGTAGGCGTTCGCGGGCGTGCCCCAGGACAGCTCCTGCATCGCCTGCAGGTTGCGCAGGTCGCTCATCATCGCCTTGAAGTGCGCCCGCTCGCGCGTGCGACCGAACTTCGGCACCGCGATCGCCGCCAGGATGCCGATGATCGTGATCACGATCAGCAGCTCGATGAGCGTGAAACCGGCCCGCGATGATATCAGCGACGTCGCCTTCGTTCGGGACATTGTCGATTTGGAACCATCAATAATTAGGAACGAACAGCCTTCAAAAGCAACAATGAAACGGGCGACTGAGCTCGCGCCCAGTCGCCCGGTTCGCCGGTTTGCCCGGTGCCTGCTGATTACTCGCCCGTACAGGCAACCACACCCGGCGTCGCGGCCGGCGCGGGAACCGTAGCGACGGTGCCGACGAAGATCGCGCAGGTCTGCGCCGCGGCCAGCGCCGCATGCGACGAGGTCGCGCCCCAGCCGGTCTGGCCGGCGGTCGAGATCGCCACCGTCACACCCTGCGAGGTCGCGAAGTCGGTCAAGCTTCCCGCGGCCGACGCATACGTGTAGTTGTTCGCAGGATTCGAGTAATAGACTTCCTGCTGCGACTGCAGGTTACGCAGGTCCGACATCATGGCCTTGAAGTAGGCCTTCTCACGGGTCTTGCCGAACTTCGGAAACGCGATCCCGGCCAGACTGCCGATGATCACGATCACGATCAGCAGCTCGATGAGAGTGAAGCCTTCGCGCTTCTTGAGCATCTCTTTGCTCCTTTACGGATTGTGATATTGATCTCCGGGCGAGTCCGCTCGGAGGAGACGACCCCAGCGCCAGGCCTCACCCGGCAGGGGAACCAATGCCTTGCAAGGGCAATCTGCATTCCGGTTGAGACCAACTTCAACCGCTTCGGCCAACTTATTGGCTCGGCGGGCCTTAGCGCTCCGACCCCGATCCCGCTCCCGCTCCCGGTATCCTTCCGGCACTGGCAATTTGCAGTTGCTTTGCTAATTGCCAGCACCCGGCAGCGGTGCACCCACCGATATCGCCCAGCCCTCCAGCGGGTCGCATGCCCGCCCGTTCCGGTAGCAGCCAGCCCGAATCGCCGACTCGAGCCGCCGTACGACCTTGATGAGAGAAGGCTGGTCCTGCGTCTTTTTCAATGCGACGCCGGCGGCCGTCAGCGCCTCGTCCGTGCGGCCCGCGCGCGCCAGCGCGCGCGCGAGCAGCGCGTGATTCAGCCAGAGATCCCCATTCGGGCTTGCCGCCGCGGCTCGCCACGCGCCCGCCGCTTCGTCGTGGCGGCCGAGCCGGTCGTAGGCGCCGGCGATCAGCGCATACGTGAGCGCCTTGTGCGAGCCCGCCATGCCGTTCGCATGATGCGCGGTGGCGAGGGCAGCCTCCGGCCGCCCGCCGTACAGGTAGGCATAGCCCAGGTACTCGTGCGTGCGCGGCACGAACGGCGTCATGGCGCGCGAGCGCTCGAGATACTCGATGGCCTTGTCGTATTGGCGCTGGCCGATGTAGAAATTGCCGAACTCGGTGAGGAACTGCGAGTCGCGCGGCCAGATGCGCTCGGCCAGCTGAAAGTACTTCTCGGCCAGATCGGGCCTGCCCTGATTCCAGACGCTGAGCGCGTTGACCCATTGCGAGCGGTACGACTCGGGGTGATCGCGCGCCAGCCCGTCCCAGACGGTGGTCAGCGAGTCCCAGTCCCCATTGCGGATGGCGGTGCGGGCGCCGAAGCCGATTGCGATCGCGGCCGCCACCACAACCGCGAGACGACGCGTCTCGCGCACCGCCGATGCCATGGCCGCCTCCCACGCGTAGCCGGCGAGAAAGCACACCGCAACCGAAGGCAGATAGAGCGTTCGCTCGGCGATCAGCACGCCGATCGGAAAGAAGAAATTCGAGACCGGCAGGATGGTCAGAACGAACCAGCCGGCCACCAGCCCGGCGCGCGGCCGCCACGGTGTCGCAAGAAACAGCGCTACGGTCGCGCAGACGAGCACGATGCCCAGCGCGACCATGGGTGTGACCGACTCGACCGGGAAAATGACGCCGGGCGAGTAGTCGACGACCAGATCGAGCGGAAAGAAGAGCAGCCGCACGAATTCCGGCCACGCGCGGAACGCGTTCAGCAGCCGGTAGTCTTCGCGCAGATACGGCAATCCCGGCGCGGCATCGGTGCCGGCGAGATTGCCGAGCACGCTCAAGCGCAGTGTGAGATAGGCAGCCAGAATGACGCAGAACATCGCGATCGTAAAGCCGGCGCTCGCGACGTAGCGGCGCAATCCTGCACGGCTGAGCTCCACCCGTCGCTGCGCGAAATCGAGCAGCACGAGTAATCCAGGCAGCACGACCGCGCTTTCCTTGGCCAGCAGCGCCAGTCCGTAGAGAATGAAAATCGCGATCTGACGCCGCCGGTCGAGCGCAAGCCCCGCCGGCCTGCCGACGTAGATGATGCACGCGGCAAGCACGCCGATGGCGGCGAGCAGCTCGCCCTGGCCGACCACGTTGGCGACCGCTTCCGTGTGCAGGGGGTGCAGCGCGAAAACGAGCCCGCCCGCGATGGCCGCACGCAGGGAGAACAGCCGCTCGATCAGCACGAAGACCAGTACGCTGGCAAACGCGTGCAGCAGCACATTGGCGAGGTGGAAGACCCAGGCAGCGCCGCCGCCGATTGCCCACTCGAGCGCGAACGCGAAAATGGTGAGCGGGCGGTACAGCCCGAGCTCGGAGCCGAAGCTCGGCCAGTAGGGCGTCAGCCAGATGCGGCCGACATCGCGCAGCTGGTGAACGCGATCGTTGCGCAACACGATCCACACATCGTCGTACGCGAAGCCGTTCCACAGCGAGTTGACGTAGACCAGCACGGCCGCGCCGAACACCGCGCTGAGGAGATGTGAGCGATGTGAGCGATAAGAGCGTTCGTTCATCGGATGCTCCCGCCTCCGCCGCCGCCTCCGCCGCCGCCGCCGCCTCCGCCTCCGCCTCCGCCTCCGCCTCCGCCTCCGCCTCCGAACGCACGCCACATCTGATCGAGAATGGTGTCGCCCGGGTGCAGATCGAGGCCGGCCCGAACGGCGCGGCGCGCCGTGAGCGTGTCACCCAGATCGATGGCGTTCGCGGCGAACAGGCGATGAAAGTCCGGATTGTCGGGCCAGCGCCGCGCACCCCAGAACGCGACGTCGCGAGCCCAGGGTGCCCGGCCCTTCGCGGTCGCGTACGCGGCGGCTTCTTTCACCAGCCCTTCGCGGTACGGCCACAGTTTGATTGCCTGGTCGTACAGCTGCAGCGCGGTATCCGCAGCGCCGCGCGCGCGCGCCATACGTGCCATGTGCCACTGGCCGCGGAAGGAGTCGGGGCGGTCGCGCACGAGCGCCTCCATGATGGTATCGGTGCTCTGCCAGTCGGATATGCGCGTCACCGTCCGGACCGTCAATGCCAGCAGTATGACGGTTGCGAGGGTGAGAGTGTGGGAGTGTGAGAGGGTGCGAGTGTGCTGCCATGCAGCCGCTGCTGCAATGCAGATCGCGAACGAAGGCAGATAGAGCGTGCGCTCCGCCACGATCACCCCGATCGCAAAGATGAAATTCGAGACGGGCAGAATCGTGATGGGAAACCACAGCAGGCCGAGCGCCCACAGGCGCTTGCCGCGCACGATCGCGAACGCGCCGCCGGCCACGCTTGCGACCACCATAGTCAACCCGATCACGCCCGCGGGCGTCCACGCATTGACGGGCCGCAGGATGCGCGGGCCGTAGTCCGCCAGCAGGGTCACCGGAAAGACGAGCAGCCGCGCGAAATGCGGCCAGCCGCGCAGCGCGGTCTGCCAGCGCGCCAGCGTGGTGGGTGCGAGCTCGAGGCTGGGATCCAGCCGCGCCGGGGCGATGCCGCCGATTACGCTCCAGCGAATCACGAGAAAGACCGCGAGGGTGGCCGAAAGCGCCGCGATCTCCGGCCACCACTTGCGCGCGTAATCGCGCACGCGCTCGCCCTGCGCGATGTCGAGCAGCACGAGCACGGCCGGCAGCACGACCGCGCTTTCCTTCGCGAACATCGCAAGAGCGTAACACGCGGCCGTCAGGACGATGCGCCACCCGCGCGGCAGCGTGCGCGTGGTCCACACCAGACATGCCGCGAAAAAGAAGCTCGCTGCGATCAGCTCGGCGCGCCCGACCACGTTGGCGACGGCTTCGACGTGCACGGGGTGCAGCGCGAACACCAGCGCGCCGGCCAGCGCCGCTCCGACCCGGAAGAATCTCGCGAGCAGCAGGTAAGCGAGCACACTGGCAAGCGCATGCCACAGCAGGTTGGTGAAATGGAACCACGCACTCGAGCCGAGGCCAGCGTGCCAGTCGAGCGCGAAGCTCAAGCTGGTGAGCGGTCGGTACAGGCCGAGGCCGAGATCGTTCCAGTACGGCTTCGCGATCAGCGCGCCCAGCTGTGCCTCGGCTACGCGCGCGTCATTCGGGATCAGCACCACGTCGTCGAACGCGAAGCCGTTGCGCAACGCCAGCGCATAAACCAGGATCGCGGCCACCGCGGTTGCGACCACTCCGTAGCCCCGTGAGACGCTACGGGGCTGCGCTACGGGACTGCGCGACGGGGAGGCGAAGACAGTCACAGGTAGTTTTGGCGCCACAGCTCGAACACGAGCAGCGTCCAGAGCGGCTTGCGATAGTCGCGTTTGCGCGACCGGTGCGCCGTGAGCATGCGGCGGATCTCGTCGTAATCGAAAAGTCCCGCACGTTCGACCGCGTCCTGCGCAAACAGGTCGTTCACCAGCTCGCGCAATGGCCCGTTCAGCCACGCGGCGACCGGGATGCCGAACCCCTTCTTCGGCCGCTCGAGTATCGAGGCCGGCAGCAGGTCCTCGACCGCAGCGCGAAGCATGCGCTTGCCGGTAACACGCTTCATGCGGAATGCGTCGGGCACCGCGAAGGCCAGATCGACCACGTCGCGCGCGAGAAAGGGCGCGCGCACTTCGAGGGCGACGCGCATGCTCGCGCGGTCGACTTTCATCAGGATGTCGTTGGGCAGATAGGTGACCGCATCCAGGTGGGTGGCGCGCGCAAGCGGCTCCGCCGCCGCCGATTGCTGCCAGGCACGTGTGATGGCCGCGAACGCGTTTTCACCCGCGCCACCCTCCCGCCACAGCGCCTCGCGCAACAGTGCGCGCTGCTCTCCTGGCGCGAAGGACGACAGCCAGAGCGCCCGATTCATGGGCGCCTGCGCGGCCGCGCCGCGCAGAAAGGACTGCACCTTGAAGCCGAAGGAGAAGTTGCCGTGCGAGACCGGCAGCGCGGCCGCGGCGACCCTCGCGGCCGCATGCACCGGCGCCGGCAGCATGCGCGCGAAGCGCGCGACCCGCTGAGCCTGGTGCATGGGGTAGCCGGCGAACAGCTCGTCACCGCCATCGCCGCCGACCGCGACCGTGACGCGCTCGCGCGCGAATGCGCTCAGCAATGCAGTCGGCAGAATCGAGGCATCGCCGAGCGGCTCGTCCAGCATGCCGGCCAGCCGGGGCACCAGCTCCGGCAGCTCGGAGCCCTCGAAAATGCGCTCGTGATGACGACTGCCGATGTGCTTCGCGACCAGCCGCGCGTGCGTGCTCTCGTCGAAGGTCTTTTCCCGGAAGCCGATCGAGAAGGTCTCGAGCGCGCCGTGCCGCGCGGCCATTGCAGCCACCGTGCTCGAGTCGATGCCGCCGGACAGAAACACGCCGAGCGGCACATCGCTGACCAGACGCGAGACGACCGCTCGCTCGATGCGCGCGCGCAGCTCCGCGACCGCGTCGTCGTACGAGCCGGTGAAGCTCGTGCGCGGCTCGATCGACCAGTAGCGGAACGTGCGCAGGTCCCCGGCCTCGAGCACCAGCCCAGTGGCCGGCTCGAGCTTGTGGATGTCGCGCAGAATGGTGAGCGGCGCGGGCACGTACTCGAGCGCCAGGTACGCCGACAGCGCAGCCGGATCGAGAACGCGCTCGACCGCCGGATGCTGGATGAGCGCGCTCAGCTCGGACGCGAACAGCAGCTGACCATTATTGACCGTGTAGTAGAGCGGCTTCTCGCCCATGCGATCGCGCGCGAGCAGGAGCCGCCGCGCAGCCCCATCCCAGAGGGCGAGGGCGAACATGCCGTCCAGCCGGTCCAGGAAATCGAGTCCCCACTGGTCGTATGCGTGCGCCGCCACCTCGGAGTCCGACGCGGTCCGAAACGCATGACCGAGTGCGGTCAGTTCCTGCGCCAGCTCGCGATAGTTGTAGATCTCGCCATTGACGATCACGACCGTGGTGGCGC
>JBQTJO010000005.1:0-4137 GCA_052387015.1 Gemmatimonadota bacterium | reverse complement strand
GGGGTGATCGCCCCTACTCCCCTACTCCCCTACTCCCCTACTCCCCTCCTCACAGGTGGTAATTCGGCGCCTCCCGGGTGATCGCCACGTCATGCGGATGCGACTCTCTGAGGCCGCCCGCGGTGATGCGGACGAAGCGGGACCTGGTCTGCAGCTCGCGCAGGTCGGCGGTGCCGCAGTAGCCCATGCCGCTGCGCAGTCCGCCCACCAGCTGATAGAGCACGTCGGACGCGGGGCCCTTGTAGGGGACGCGTCCCTCGATGCCTTCGGGCACCAGCTTGCGGGCCGCGATGTCGCCTTCCTGGAAGTAGCGGTCGGCGGAGCCTTCGGCCATCGCGGACAGCGAGCCCATGCCGCGCACGGTCTTGAAGCGGCGCCCCTCGAGCAGGAAGCTCTCGCCGGGGCTCTCCTCGGTGCCGGCCAGCAGCGAGCCCATCATGACAGCCGACGCGCCGGCCGCGAGCGCCTTCACGATGTCGCCGGAGAAGCGAATGCCGCCATCGGCAATGATGGGGACCTTGTCGTCGGCGCCGCGCGCGCATTCCAGCACGGCGGTGAGCTGGGGCACGCCGATGCCCGCGACCACGCGGGTCGTGCAGATGCTGCCTGGGCCGATGCCGACTTTGACGGCATCGGCGCCGCGCTCGATGAGCGCGCGCGTGGCCGCGGCGGTCGCGACATTGCCGGCAATGATCTGCGCATCGGGGAAGCGGTTGCGCGTGCGCTCGAGCGCCTGGAGCACGCCGGCCGAATGGCCGTGCGCGGTGTCGATGATCAGGACGTCGCAGCCGGCGGCGAGCAATGCGCCGGCGCGATCCAGCTCCTTTTCCGCGGTGCCGATCGCGGCGCCGACGCGCAGCCTGCCGTGCTCGTCCTTGCACGCGCTCGGAAACTGCCTGCGCTTGAAAATGTCCTAGACCGTGATCAGGCCGCGCAGCGTGCCCTGCTGATCGACGACCGGCAGCTTCTCAATCCGATGCATCTGCAGAATCCGCTCGGCATCGTCGAGCGACGTGCCGACCGGCGCGGTGATCAGCCCTTCGCTGGTCATGACCTCGCGGATCGGCCGATCGAGGTGCGTCTCGAACTGGAGATCGCGATTGGTGATGATGCCGACCAGCGTGCCGCCGTCATCGACGATCGGCACGCCGCTGATCGAGAAGCGCTCCATCGCGCGCAACGCTTCGTACAGCGGCTGCGTCGGCTTGAGCGTGATCGGATTCAGGATCATGCCGCTCTCGGAGCGTTTGACGCGGTCGATTTCGCCCGCGTGCCGCTCGATCGGCATGTTCTTGTGAACGATGCCGATGCCACCTTCGCGCGCGATCGCGATCGCCATGCGCGATTCGGTCACCGTGTCCATGGCGGCGGAGATCAGCGGGATGGACAGCTCGATGCGATTGGTCAGTCGAGTGGCGACATCGGTCTTGCTGGGGTGGATTTCGGAGTAGTCCGGAAGGAGAAGCACGTCGTCGAACGTGAGGGCTTCTCCGAGAATGCGTGGATTGTCGGTCTCGAAGGTTCGTCTTTCCATGGTGGATTTTACGGTGTCAGACGAATCCTTTCAAGGCGCTCCTCACTTTTGCGGGCAGCAGCGAGCCGACCTCCTCGACACCTTCGATCAGGTAGCCGAGCGCGCGCGGGTTACCCTCCCAGTGCTCGAGCAGGATCTGCGGGCCGGCATGACTGAACAGGCGGTTCAGCGCCAGCCCGACCAGGTAGAGGTCGTCGGCCAGGCCGAGGAAGCCGAGAAAATCGGGGAGCAGATCCGCGGGCGTGACCACATAGAGCATCACGATGCCGAACAGGATGCGGTCGAAGCGCGAGACGCGCGCGTCCTTGATCAGGCGAATCAGCAGCCGGAAGAGGTTCGGCAGCTCGCGCAGCAGCTTGACCACGGTCCGGCGGGCGGTCTGGCGGCGGCGCCGGGATCTTCCTATACGAACCCGAGGCATCAGGGACGATTATCCTGTGGTTCCGGTTCAGGTTTGGCCGGCTTGCGCGTCTGGGAGTCGCCCTCGAGCGCGCCGAGCAGGTCCTTCCCTGCATCAGTCACGCCACGCACGACCTTGCGCGCGGTGCCCATCAGGCCGACGGTGCCGAGGATGACCTTGGGCGCGACCGAGCGCATGCGCATGCTGTCCTCGAAGCGCTCGGCGAATTTGGTCAGAGGATCGGGCTCGCGGACCTGGCCGGGCGCGTACTTCGACTCGAGAAACTCGATATAATCGAGGATCTGGTAGATCTGCGCCTCCGGCATTGATTCGAGCTTGCGCCACAGTCTTTCGCGCAGGATGTCGTGCATGATGTGCCTCGTTGTTGGAACCGCCGGTATTCTATAGCTTGCCGCATGGCATTTCTACCACTCAGACAGGTCGCGACCGCTGCACACGCCGCCCAGGCATACGAAAGCTGGCTCGGCGGCCTGAATGACGCGCTTTCGGACGCGGCCACGGACCGCAACGAGCTGTGCCGCTCGATCCTTACGGATCTATACTACCCGCAGTTCCGGGATGCCGCTCCCGACGAGCTGGCCGGCCCACTGCGCATTGCCCTGCTCCAGACGGACCCGCGCAATGTCACGCTCGAGCCCGAGTACTACTCCGACATCGATGGGGAGCGCTACTACCGCGTGAAGCCGCTGCTCTGGCTCTGGGAGATGTGCGACAAGAGCCTGCTGGGCGAAAACGTCGATCTGGGCGTGCGCTTCCGCCGGGTGCTGGCCCGCCACATCTTCAAGAGCTGCGGCGCCAACTTCAAGTGCTTCCATTTCGTGAAGTTCTCTTACGGCTACAACATGGAAGTCGGCGACAATGTGGTCGTGCACCGGCACGTGCTGCTCGATGACCGCGGCGGTATTCGCATCGGCAACGGCGCATCGATCGCCGACTTCGCGAACGTCTACAGCCATACGCACGCGCTGCACGACGGGCGCGACATCGATCTGCCCGCCACCATCATCGGCAACGGCGTGCGCATAACCTATCACGCGACCGTGCTCGCGGGCGTGCACCTGGCGGACAACTCGATGCTCGGCGCGGTTGCAGTGGCGACCAGGGACATAGCTTCCGGCGACGTCGCACTCGGCATTCCGGCGCAGCCGAAGCTCAAGAAGCCCGCGACCCCACCGAGCTTTCCGCGTTCAACCGATCCGCTCGCTGATTTGTAAGGCGCTACGGGACTGCGCTACGGGACTGCGCTACGGGACTGCGCTACGGGACTGCGCTACGGGACTGCGCTACGGGACTGCGCCTTTCCGTAGCGCCTTTCCGTAGCGCCGCTCCGTAGCGCCTCTCGCACAGAGGCGCGCAGCTCGCGCTTCCCCGCCTCGCCGATATCCTCGCCGCCAAAGCGGGCGCGCAGGTACAGCGCCACGGCCCGGCGCGCCGCGTCGTGTCCCGGCGCTTTCGCATGCTCCAGCCGGTCCACGAAACGCATCGGCGCGTCGTGCGCGCGCACGTTGTAGCCGGCCTTCTCGTACCAGCGCCGCAGCTCGAGATACGCGCGCGACTCCGCCGCGACATGCTCGTAGCGCGCACGCCTGAACACGATCAGCAGCACGAAAAGCAGCGCGCCGCCGATCAGCGCCCACTTCAGCACGCGCAACATGAGCGGACTCAGCTTCAGCTCGCCGCGCGTGTCGCGCTGCGCGAACGTTTCGGTCGCGCGGCGGAACAGGTCGACCTGTGTCTCGAGGTTGTATTCGAGAATCCACTTGTTCCAGCGATGCTCCAGGCCGTCGAAAATGGGGCGCAACGGCCCGAGCCAGTCGGTTTGCTGCTGTGCGATATCGGTAGTGGCGGCGGGCGTGCCGTCGAACGGCACCCAGCCGTAAGCCGGGAACCAGACCTCCACCCAGCTGTGCGCCTCGTTCTGCGTGACGGTCAGAAACCTGCCGAACTCGTTCCAGGTGCCGCCCAGGAAGCCGTTCACGTTACGCGCCGGAATGCCGGCCTCGCGCAGCAGAATCGCCATGGCAGTGGAAAAATACTCGCAGTGACCGGCGCGGCGGCGGAACAGGAAATACTCGAGCGTCGCTTCGCGCGGTGAAGCCGGCAGATCGAGCGTGTAGCGGAACTCGTGCTGCAACCAGTTCTGCACGGCCAGGACCTTGTCGTAGCGGCTCGCGGCGCCCGC
>JBQTJO010000004.1:0-3409 GCA_052387015.1 Gemmatimonadota bacterium | reverse complement strand
GAGGGCGCGCGCGAGCTGGGGCTGAATGGCGCGGAGATGGTGTTCAATCCATCCGCGACGGTCGCCGGCCTGAGTGAGTATCTGTGGAAGCTCGAGCAGCCGGCGCACGCGGTCGCGAACGCCTATTTCGTGGGCGCGATCAACCGTGTCGGACACGAGCAGCCGTGGGACATCGGTGAGTTCTATGGGCAGAGCTACTTCGTGGATCCGCGCGGGCAGTTCCTGGCGACCGCATCACGCGACCAGGACGAGCTGGTCACGGCTGAGCTGGATCTGGACAAGATTCGCGAGGTCAGGAATGTCTGGCAGTTCTACCGGGATCGGAGACCGGAAACGTATCAGATGACGGTGCGCCTCTAGACCGGCCTTGAGCGCGATCCTATACCAGCAGCTTCGGTCCGAGATCGGACCAATCCTTCAGGCGATCACACCGGTCGGTGCAACCGTGCTGGTCATCAGCCGAGGCGATGGCGAGCTCCTGAAGATCGACGGACGTAACGGCTGGCACTTCCCGCGGACCGTCGAGGGTGCCTATGGCGGCGGCCCGCCAGCTGACAGTGCTGTTGCGATCACGCACCTGAACGCGCTGCGCGCACGAGGCGCCGGGTTTCTTGTGATTCCGGCGACCGAACTCTGGTGGCTGGATTATTATCAGCGTTTCGGCGAGCACCTGGAGCGTGACCATCGGCGGATCTGGAACGATGGCCGCTGTATGATCTACCAGTTGTCAGGACAGCGGTATGGATCCGAGCCGCCGACCGGCGCCGACAGCTCAGCAGCCGCTGGATCGGAAATGCAGGCGGATTGTCCGCCCGCGGGCGAAGTGAACTTCGGCGATCTAAGGCGAACCACACCGATCCACCCGGACTTCGGTTGGCAGCGCGGATTACCGATCGACCGCTACTACATTGAAACATTCCTCGAGCGTCATGCCGCGCATATCCGTGGACGAGTGCTGGAGATAGCGGACAACTTCTACACTACCAGATTCGGCGGCGCCCGTGTCACCCGAAGCGACGTGCTTCACCCCAGCGAAGGCAATCCGCGCGCAACCATAGTCGCAGATCTCGTCGATGCTCCTCAAATTCCGGCAGACAGCTTCGACTGTCTGATCGTGACCCAGACACTGCAATTCATCTATGATGTCGGCAGCGCGGTTCGGACCATGTACCGCGTTCTAAAACCAGGAGGCGTCCTGTTGGCCACCATGCCTGGCATCAGTCAGATCAGCCGCGACGTGTGGGGAGAGGAGTGGTGTTGGAATTTCACGCGGAAATCGGCGCGCCGTTTGTTCGGCGAGGCTTTTCCGGACGTCGAGGTCGCGAGCCATGGTAACGTTCTCACGGCGATTGCATTCCTGCATGGGCTGGCCGCTGACGAACTGACGCCTCAGGAATTCGAGCAATCCGATTCCGCCTATGAGCTACTCATCGCGATCCGCGCCGTGAAGCCAGCGTGAGGCAAAAAGGGCGGCCCTTTCGGAGCCGCCCTTTCGTGCCGGAAGAATTGATATTTACTGCACGGCCTGCCGTGCGTTGACCCGGCCATACCCGAACATCGGATCCCACCCCGGCGCACCCAGATCATTCGCGCTGCTGCGCAGCTGATTGCGCACATCCGCCGGCGCCCAGCCCGGGTTCTTGCCGAGAATCAGTGCGGCCACACCCGCGGCGTGCGGCGATGCCATCGACGTGCCGCTCGCGACCAGCAGATTGCCCGGGACGTTGAACAGGGACAGCGTCGTCGGCTTCGAGGCGATCTGATCCTGCAAATACAGGCCGTCGTCCAGGCTCACGGACACGACCGGCAGCCACGGCCGGCCCTGCGCATCGACTTCGGCACCGAGCGTGCCGTTGAAGTTGCCCGGCTGGTTGTTGTGCACGACCAGCGCGGCACAGCCCGCGTCGCGCGCCAGCTCGGCCTTCTGCGCGAACGTCAGTCCGCCGCGCGCAACCACCGCGGTTTTGCCGGTGCAGCTCTGCAGCCCGTAGTCCACCGCCGTGCCGAGATTGGCGTAGATTGCCGATGCGGTCAGACCCTTCTTGCTTGTCTGCGCGGAGAACAGCATCGCTACTGCTGCCACCTCGGTCCCGATGTCCGTGTCCACGAACAGCGAGGTCTCGATGCCGGTGCCGACCGGGTAGGACGAGAGGTTGTTCACGCCCGGCGCGGTCAGCTCCTGGTCGGTGCCGTACTGCGAGAAGGTCGAGAGGTTGTCCTCGTCATCCGTCGCGCCCACCGCAATCACGTCCGGATGCGATGCCGGCCAGCCGACATACGGATCGTTGTTCGGGACCGGCACCGCCGCGCTGTTGCCGGACGCGGCGACCAGCACGATGCCCGCCTGATACGCGAGCGTCAGGGCTTCATCCGCGCCGTCGCTCAACGGACCGAGTGTCGGCAGCGGAACACCCCCAATACCAAAGCCAAACGACATGTTGACGACATCGATGCCGTTGTCGATGGCCCACTCGAGTCCCGCGATCATCTTGTCCAGGCTCGCGCCCGCCCATGCGCAGTCCGCGAAGCGCATCGAGTACAGCTCCGCGCGCGGTGCGACGCCGACCGTGTGCCGCGCACCGTCCTTGGCCGCGACAATGCCCGCGACGTGGGTGCCATGCCCCTGACAGTCATCCAGGCCGTTGCCATCGCCAACCAGGTCGATGCCGCCCGCGACGATCAGGTCCGGGTGATCGACGTCTATGCCTGAATCGAAAATGCCGACCTTAACGCCGTCGCCTCGATAACCGAGCTTCCAGGCTTCCGGCGCTTCGATCTTCGCCACGCCCCAGTCGGTGATCTGCTTACCGCCGAACGGCGTCATAGTGACGTTGTCTTCGACGAAGCGCACGCCGGCCGCCGCTTCGAGCGCGCTTTCCTGATCGGTCGGAATGGTTGCGGCCACTGCCTTCACGTACTTGAATCGCCGTGTAACCCGACCGCCAAAGCTTTCGACCAGCGCGATCTCCGCTGCGCCGGGCGCGGTCTCGAAACCTACGAGAACCGACTTCTCCGCCGCGACGACGGCAGCCCGTCTCGCATCACCGTATTCGGTCGGGCTGTCGCAGGCTGCGGCCAGCAACGCCGCACCCGCGATGAGGGTGCCCAGGGACCGGAAGTGCATCTTGCCTCCTGATCATGTTGATGGGGATCCCGGAGGCGTACGCAGACGGTGTGCCGATTACGTGAATTGAGTAAGTGGCGGGATTACAAGCAGTTCCAACAAGGGCCGAAATAGGCTTGCGCGGGCGATGCACTAAAGCAGGGCAGCGCCCGCGCCCTCTTTTGTTTCGAAGCGTGTGCCCCTGGGGGAGTAGGGGAGTAAGGAGTAAGGGAGTAGGGGAGTAGGGGAGATCCCCTACTCCCCTACACCGCTACACCGCTGCCCGCTCCACGACCGTGGCTAGTA
>JBQTJO010000003.1:0-3799 GCA_052387015.1 Gemmatimonadota bacterium | reverse complement strand
CGTGCCGCCCGGTGGCGAGAACGCGTGGCGCGTCATCTCCGAAGAGTTCGTTACCGCAGAAGACGGCACCGGCATCGTGCACATGGCGCCGGCATTCGGCGCCGATGACTATGCGGCCGGGCAGAAGCACGGCTTGCCACTGATTCGGCCGATCGATGATGCGGCCCGCTTCGATGAGGGACTGGCGCTGGTCGGCGGCATGTACGTCAAGGACGCCGATCCCGTGTTGCTGCAGGACCTGAATCGGCGCGCGCTGGTGTTCCGCTATTCGCTCGAGACGCACTCATATCCGCACTGCTGGCGCTGCGCGAGCCCGCTCATCTACATGGCCCGTGATTCATGGTACATCCGCACCACGCAGGTGAAGGATGTAATGATCATGAACAACGACCAAGTGGCCTGGCATCCGCCGGAGGTCGGCACCGGTCGTTTCGGCGAATGGCTCGCGGGCAACATCGACTGGGCGCTTTCTCGCGAACGCTACTGGGGGACGCCGCTGCCGATCTGGCTGTGCGACCTCGAGGCCACGCATCGGGAGTTCATCGGTTCATTCGAGCAACTGGCTGCGCGAGCAGGCGAGCTCGGCGACGATTTCGATCCGCACAAGCCGTACATCGACGACCTGAGCTGGTCTTGCGACCATTGCGCGGGCACCATGCGCCGCACGCCCGAGGTCATCGATGTGTGGTTCGATTCGGGCGCAATGCCGTACGCGCAGTGGCATTATCCATTCGAGAACCAGGAGCGCTGGCGCACGCATTTCCCCGCCGATTACATCTGCGAGGGCGTGGATCAGACGCGCGGCTGGTTCTATTCGCTGATGGCCATCTCGAGCATGCTCGGCGATGGCCCCGCCTACCGGAACGTCATCGTCAACGACCTCGTGCTCGATGCCGAAGGACGCAAGATGTCCAAGCGCCTCGGCAACGCGGTCGATCCGTGGCAGGCCATCGACAGCTTCGGCGTCGATGCGATTCGCTGGTATTTCCTGACCGTGAGTCAGCCGTGGGTGCCGAAGCGCTTCGATAATGAGGCGTTGAGCGAAGCCGCACATCGCATCTTCGATACGCTGGCGAACACGTACAAGTTTTTTGCCCTGTATGCCAATCTCGAGGACTGGGAACATGGGAGCATGGGAGCATGGGAACATGGGAGTGCTCCCAGCAACCTGCTGGACCGGTGGATTCTGTCGCGCCTGGCCACCGTGTCCGATTTCGTCGACACGAGTCTGGCGAGCTACGATGTCACACCGGCCGCGCGCGCGATCGGTGAGTTCGTGGTCGACGATGTTTCGAACTGGTACGTGCGTCGCTCGCGCGACCGTTTCTGGGGGAGCGCCCAGGATGCGGACACGCGCGCCGCGTTCGAGACGCTGCACGCTGTGCTGACCACGGTCGCGCGGCTGCTCGCGCCCATCACGCCGTTCCAGGCGGACTGGCTGCACCGTGCGCTCGGCAACGGCAGCGTTCACCTCGCCGAGTTTCCGACCGGCCGGGAGTGGCCGCGCGACGAACGGCTCGAGGAGGGCATGGACGCCATCCGCACGCTCGCGCGCCTGGGCCGCGCGGCGCGCGAAAGAATGAAGGTGCGCGTGCGCCAGCCGCTGCGCAGCCTGCAGGCCTATATCCCGGTGCGCGGTATTGCGGAGGAGCTGATCGCCGTTCTCAAGGACGAGCTCAACGTCAAAGAGGTCCACTTCCTGCAACGGTCCGAGCAACTGGTCGCGCTGCGCGCACAGCCCAATTTCCGCGTTCTGGGCAAGCGCTTCGGCGCCCGCACGCAGGAAGCGGCGACGCGCGTGCGCGACCTGATGAGCGAGGCGCTCCGCAGGTTTCGCGAGGGCTCGCCGTTGCGCATCGAGGTGGGCGGTGAGATTCACGAGCTGCTACCCGATGAAGTCGAAGTACGCGAGGAGCCGCACGCGGATCTGGTGGTCGAGAGCGCTGGCGGCTACACGATCGCGCTGGATCCGGAGATCGACGAGGAGCTCAGGAAGGAAGGCATCGCGCGCGAGGTGGTCAGCCGTGTGCAGCGGCTGCGGCGCGACTCCGGACTGGAGGTCAGCGACCGGATTCGGTTGTTCGTAGTGGCGGAAGGAGACGCGCTCGAAGCTGTGCGGCAGTACAAGGATTATATCGCGCACGAGACGTTGGCGACCGAGCTGGAGCTCGAGGCTGGCGCTGCCGGGCGTGGTGTGAGCGTGGAACTCGACGGCTCATCGGCGCGTATCGCGCTCGAAGCCGTGAGTTGAACCCATGGCATCTACGACAGATATTGCGGTGACAGACCCAGAGGTGCCACGCACCTGGAACGGCGGCAAGGCGGGATTGTTCGTGGCGGTGTTGGGCAGCGTCGTCGCATTCGACTTCGTCACCAAGCTGCTGATCACACGCACGTTCACGCTGTACGACCGCGTCGACATTATCGGTGAATACGTGCGCCTCACCTACATTCACAATCCGGGTGCGGCCTTCGGCATTCATCTCGGTCCGTACTCGCGCATTATCTTTCTGGTGCTTTCGGTCGTCGCGCTCGTCGCTCTGGCCGGCATGTACTGGGCGACGCCGGCGAAAGACAAATCGCGGCTGGTCGCCATCGCGCTGATCTGCGGCGGCGCGCTCGGCAACCTGCTGGATCGCATTCGTTTGAGCGCGGGTGTCGTCGATTTTCTCGATATCGGCGTGGGTGACGTGCGCTGGCCGGTCTTCAACGTGGCCGATGTCGCAGTGACGACCGGCGCGATCTTTCTCGCTCTCTCGTTGTGGAAAGAGGAGCAAGAGCTGCCTCGTGAGCGATGAGGCGCATTATCGCCTGACAGTCGAGCTGGGGGGCGAGCGCGTCGATGCCTTTCTGGCCGCGCACCTGCCACAGCTCTCGCGCTCACGCGCAGCCCAGCTGATCGAAGCCGGCCAGGTCCGGCTCAACGACCGGACACCGAGAAAAAGTGAAAAGGTCGCGCCCGGCGACGTCGTACAGGTCATCATGCCGGTGCCGCGCGCGCCCGGCGTGGCCGCCGAAAACATCCCGCTCGACATTGTCTACCAGGATGCCGACCTGCTCGTCATCGACAAGCCCGCCGGCCTGGTCGTGCATCCGGCGCCGGGCCATTACACCGGCACGCTGGTCAACGCGCTGCTGCACCACGTACCCGATTTGTCGGGCATCGGCGGCGTGCTGCGCCCCGGCATCGTACATCGCCTGGACAAGGACACGTCGGGCCTGATGCTGGTTGCGAAGAGCGACGACGCACATCGCGCGCTCTCGGCTGCCCTGAAAAAGCGCGAGATCAAACGCCGCTATCTGGTTGCCGCCTGGGGGCACCTCGGCGCGGACGAAGAGATGGTCGACGCGCCGATCGGGAGATCGCCGAACGATCGCAAGAAGATGGCGGTGGTCGAAGCCGGCCGCCCCGCCAGGACGCGCTTTCGCCGGCTCGAGCGCTGGAAGGGCGCCGACCTGCTGCTCGCGGAGCTTCAGTCCGGACGCACCCACCAGATCCGCGTACATCTGCTCTCGATCGGGCATCCTGTGGTGGGCGATGAACTTTACGCGCCTGCCGGCGAGCGCGGCATCAGCGGGTCCACGGCCGGCTGGGCCCGCGCCCTGGCCCGCCAGGTGCCCCGGCAGTTTCTGCACGCGACGGAGCTGGCCTTGCGCCACCCGCGCACGCGGGAGGTACTCCGGTTCCGCAGCGATCTGCCCGCGGACCTGACGCCTGCCGCGGACTGGGCGCGAGAGGGAGTAGGGGAGTTGGGGAGTAGGGGAGTAGGGGGTGATGTCTCCCCTCCTCCCCTACTCC
>JBQTJO010000002.1:0-1881 GCA_052387015.1 Gemmatimonadota bacterium | reverse complement strand
TTCTCGGCGTGCGCAACGGTGCCGGTGAAGTCCTTTACAACGCCGTCGACACTCGCCGCTTCACTCCCGCGGCAGCCGGACGCCGCCAAAGCGAGCCATACCGCTTTCTGGCCACCGGGAAGATCGGCAACCATTTGTTCTATCGCCTCGAAAGTACCATCGCCGCGCTGCGCGAGGCGCGCCGATCGGGTCTGAACGCGGTCCTGACGATCGCGGGCCGGATCGAGGAAGAGGCATTGAGCCGCGCACATGCGTTGACCGTACAACTCGGTCTCGAAGATGCGATCACGTTTACGGGACCTTACACGCAACAGGATGCGCCGTCCGTCTATCGCAGCGCCGATGCCTACGTCATGACGAAGCACAACGATCCTTGTCCAAACACGGTCATTGAAGCGCTCGCCGCCGGATTGCCCGTGGTGTATTCGAATACGGGCGGCACGCCGGAACTGGTTGGTGATGATGCCGGCATCGCGGTCGCGTGTCGCGAAGACTGGGAAGAGGCACACTCGCCGGCGGCTGCTGACTTGGCCGATGCGTTTTGTCGCGTCGTCGATCGTCATGACGAATTTGCAGCGGCCGCGCGCCGGCGTGCGGTCGAGCGGTTCGACATCAACCCGTGGATCGATCGACATCGAGCGGTGTTCGAGCGCCTGTACGCTCAGGCGTCGCGGTTGTGAAGCGGTTCCTGCTGGCGTGGGTGACGGCGCTTGGCTTCGCATGGCGGCTCGTGCCCGGCCGTATTCGCGAAGTGCTGATCACCGGCTTCTACATGCTCGAATCCCGGAGCGGTGACCCGGCGAACGCGCTGCGCAGGTTGCTGTTGCTGCAGAAACGCCTCGACCTGGTGATTAACGAGCGCGCCATGGCGCTTGACGGCGGTGTGCATCCAAAGCACCGCCTGATGCGGTATCACGACTTCTTCATCGACCGCGTTCCCCCCGCTGCGCGAGTGCTGGATATCGGTTGCGGTTACGGCGCCGTTGCGCGCAGCATTGCGACGCGAGTCTCCGGCAGCGAAGTCGTTGGCGTCGAACTGGACAAAGGACGTCTGGCACAGGCGCGGGCGGCCGAGCCGCTGCCGAATCTCAGTTTCGTGGAGGCGGACGCGACCAAGAGTCTTCCACCCGGTCCCTGGCATTCGGTCGTATTATCGAACGTGCTCGAGCACATCGAGGATCGCGTTGGCTTCTTGACCAGTATCGTGAAGCAGGCGCGGCCCGAGCAGGTCCTCATCCGCGTGCCGCTGTTCGAGCGCGATTGGAAGGTCGCGCTCGGCAAGGACCTCGGCGTTGATTATTTTTCAGATCCCACGCATTTCATCGAGCACTCGCCGTCGCAGCTGCATGACGAGCTGATCCGCGCAGGGCTCGAGCAGGTGGAGACGATTGTGATTTGGGGGGAAATCTGGACACGCTGCCGGCCCGTTACCCGCTGACCTCGTTGACGATCAACCGCGGCACCGTCACGGCCGTCGCCGTGGCGGCTATCGTGCTCCCGGTCTATGCGTTAGCGACCACGATGGTGGGCTTGAACGGCGATCTCTACCGATACGGTATCGACGGGTTGCAGTTGGCCTGCGGAACCGGGCAACGCGTCTGGGCCAATTACCGGTTCGAGCCGTTCTTCGTCGCCGTGTGGTTTGCTCTGGCCAAGGCGTGGTCGGTCCTCTTCGCATCCGGCTCCACGACGTACTGCAGTGACCCCGGCCTGCAGGTGTTCTGGATGCCGATCTTTGCAGGAGTGGTGCTGATCGCAGTGCAGATGTTTGTCGTTCGCCATCTCGGTGCTTCAGCGGCCGCGTTCCACCTGGTGTTTTGCCTCGACACGTTGCTGATGATGCTGCCGTTCAACCTGATCCGGCAGTTCATCGCGACGATC
>JBQTJO010000001.1:0-11305 GCA_052387015.1 Gemmatimonadota bacterium | reverse complement strand
CATAAACCTGCTGGGCCACCGGATCGCTCTAACCACAGGTTTATGCAGGATACGCTGTAAAACCGCCACGGTCCGCGTAGCGCCCTGCCTTCACCCAAACTACTCGGCCCGTTTTTCAGCAACCCTGCTAGCAACCTGCTAGGCTTGACCCTGCGATTCACGCAACGTATTTTGTTGCATGTCCAGGAAACGACCCGCTAGACAGGTGCGCGAGACGGCGCAGCGGCCATACCTGCGAACTCGCATTGACGCCGCCCGCCGCGCCTTCGGCTCCGATGCCGAACTGGCCGAGGGGCTCGGCGTCGCGCGCAGCCAACTCACGCGCTGGAAAGCGGGGCAGGAGCCGGATGCCGAAAATGCCGCGCGTCTTGCCGGCATCGATGCGGTGGTCGAGCTGCTGACCGGCTATCTCAGCCCGAAGAGCATCTCGAAGTGGCTGAACAGCCCCAACGCGCACCTGTCCGATCGCAGGCCGATCGCGCTGCTGCGCGCGGGCCGCCTGTCCGAGGTAATCGCGGCAATTGAAGCCGAAAAGGGCGGCGCCTTCGCCTGATGCCGGTCGCCGAAACACTCTGGCGCGTGTTCCCGTGGGATGCGGCGGCGCGCGCCGGCGACAAATTCTCGCCGCAGTTCCTGCCATCCCTCTCGATTCAGGGAAGCGGCCGCTTCGATGTCGCGGCAGCAGGCGCAGCGGCGCTCTATCTGGCCGAGACGCCCGAGCACGCCGTCGCCGAGCTGATCCAGGGCTTTCGCGGCGGCGTTCTCGAGCCGGACGATCTCACCCGCTACGGCAAGCCGCTCGCGCTGGTGAGCATCGTGTTACGCGAAGAAAGACGCGACGATCTCGTCGATCTCTGCACGGCGGCAAGTCTGGTGAATGAGAACATTGCGCCGGATGAGACGGCGGCCCGCGGCCGGGCAAAGACCCAGGGCATTGCAGGCCGGCTGCTCGCGGCCGGCTATCTCGGCTTGCGCTGGTGGTCGGCGTTCTTCGGCGAGTGGCACACCCTCGTGCTGTTCACGGACCGTCTGCGGCGCGCCGACCTCGAGTTCGGTACGCCCGAGCTTCTGAATTTGCGCCACCCACAGGTGCTCGAAGCGGCGCGCGCAATTGACGTCGCGCTCGGGCCGGCTTAGGCTCTCGCACAATGGCCAAAACTGTGCTGGTTACCGGCGGCGCGGGCTTCATCGGCTCCGCGCTCGTGCGCAGGCTGATCCGCCACACCGATTACCGCGTCGTCAACGTCGACAAGCTGACGTACGCGGGCAATCTCGATTCGCTGGCGGAGGTTGGCGACGACGCGCGTCACATCTTCGAGCAGCTCGACATTGTCGACGCCGCCGCCGTCCGGCGCGTCTTCGAGCAGTACCAGCCCGATGCCGTCATCCACCTCGCCGCCGAATCGCATGTCGATCGCTCGATCGACGGGCCGGCGCCCTTTATCGAGACCAACATCGTCGGCACCTTCACGCTGCTGAGCCAGGCGAGCCGGCAGAATGTCCGCTTCATCCACGTCTCGACCGACGAGGTCTTCGGATCGATCGCGCATGGCCGCTTCGACACGCACACGCCGTACGATCCCAGCTCGCCGTATTCGGCCAGCAAGGCGGCGGCCGATCATCTCGTGCGCGCGTGGGGTCGCACTTATGGCCTATTGGCCATAATCACGAACTGCTCCAACAACTACGGGCCGTACCAGTTCCCCGAAAAGCTGATCCCCCTCACCATTCTCAAAGGCATCGCAGGCGAGGCGATGCCGGTGTATGGCAAGGGCGAGAACGTGCGTGACTGGCTGTACGTCGAAGACCATGCCGAAGCGCTCCAGCGCGTGCTCGAGGCCGGCACGCCGGGCGAGACCTATCTGATCGGCGGCAACAACGAGCGCAAGAATATCGACGTCGTGCGCGCCATCTGCCGTGTGCTCGACGAGCTGCGGCCGCGCGCGCACAAGCACGAGGAGCTGATCACCTTCGTGCAGGACCGCCCCGGCCACGACCTGCGCTACGCGATTCAGCCGAGCGTGATTCCTGGTTGGACACCACGCGAATCCTTCGAGAGCGGTTTGCGCAAGACGGTGCAGTGGTATCTCGACAACGAAGTCTGGTGGCGAAGGGTGATGAGTGGCGAGTACAAGGGCGAGCGTCTGGGTCTGCGCGTGGTATGAAAGGCATTATTCTCGCTGGCGGCAGCGGCACGCGTCTCTATCCGATGACGCAGGTCGTGAGCAAGCAGCTGCTGCCGATCTTCGACAAGCCGCTCATCTACTATCCGCTGACCACGCTCATGCTCGCGGGCATCCGCGACATCCTGATCATCTCGACGCCGCAGCATCTGCCGCTCTTCCAGCAGCTGCTCGGCGACGGCTCGCAGTGGGCTCTCGCCTTCAGCTACGCGGCACAACCGAAGCCGACTGGTCTGCCTGATGCATTCGTGATCGGCCGCGACTTCATCGACAACGGCTCGTCCGCGCTCATCCTGGGCGACAACATCTTCTACGGCCATGGCCTGACGCCGGCGCTCGAGCGGGCGGCGTCGCAGACCGACGGCGCGACCATCTTCGGCTATCACGTGCACGATCCCGGACGCTACGGCGTCGTCGAATTGGATGAATCGAATTACGTGATCGGTCTGGAGGAGAAGCCGGCCGCACCGAAGTCGCAGTATGCGATCACCGGACTGTACTTCGTGGATGCGGATGCGCCGCGCATTGCGGAGGGGGTGCGGCCGTCGCGGCGCGCGGAGACCGAGATCGTGGATGTGCTCGAGGCGTATCGCCAGCGAGGCAAGCTGCGCGCGGAAGTGCTCGGCCGCGGCATGGCCTGGCTCGATACCGGCACGCCGGAATCGATGCAGGAGGCCTCGAGCTACATCGAGGCGATCGAGAAGCGGCAGGGTCTGAAAGTCGCGTGTCCGGAGGAGATCGCATACCGGCAAGGCTTCATCGACCGCGAGCGGCTCGAGCTGCTCGCGGAGCAGTGCGGCAACAATCGCTATGCGGATTACGTCCGCTCTCTGCTGAGTGAAATCATGCCGGCATAACCGTCTGTTTTACCGCTTCGACATACAGCGTCTCGTCCGGTCTGTTGTCGAGCCGCTCGAGGTCGGGCACCTGGCCTTGGCGATACGTGCGGCGTGCGATGGTGGAAAAGCCCTGTTGCCGCAGCGCCGCCTGCAGGAGCTCGTAATCGTACATGTAGCGATGCTGGTCGTATGAGCCGGAACGGCCGTCGCTGAAGAAGTATCGCAGTGCCTCAGATTTGGCGCCCTGCTCGTATAACCGGACAGCCTTTTCAAGGTCAGGTACGCAGATGCGAACATGCCCGCCCGGCTTCAGAACGCGAAAGATTTCGCCGAGCAGCTGCTCCGCCTCGCGCTGACCGAAGTGCTCGAGCACGTGAGAACAGAAGACGAAATCCGCGACGTCGGATTCGAAAGGAAGCCCGAACGCGAGGTCGTGAAACACGAACCGGTGCTCGCTCATGCGCCGGACGTACTCATCCTCTGCCATGAGCGTGCGGACGGAGCCGGTGTTGCGGTAAAGCAGCGACAGCACCGGGCGGGGAGCCCCGGAGATTAGCGCGTGCACACCGCCGTCAACATTGATCCACCCTTTTGCCACTTCCACGCCGGCACCGACATTGATCTTGACTGGCTGCGAGCTCGCGCGGACGCGCCGGTACCGGCGCGCCCGGGCGGTCGCCCGGAGAAATTGGTCGAGCCAGGATATCAGCATTGCACGCGCCCTTGTTGGAAAACACCGTCTGAACGCATACCATAATCCAGTGAAGAAACTTACGCTAACGATTTTCCTTGCAATTTCGGCGTGTGACTCGACGACCGGGCCGCCGCAGCTGAGCCTCGAGATCGTGAGCGGTGCCGATCAGACGGGCGGTGCCGGCGAGGCGCTCGCGGCACCCATCGTCGTGCGCGTACTGGACGGCGACGAGCGGCCCCTGACCGGCATCGAAGTGCGCTGGCGCGCGATCGAAGGCGGCGGCAGCGTCGACGAGACCGTCACGCCGACCGATCCGACCGGCACGGCCACTGTGCGCTGGACGCTCGGCAACGACATCGGCCAGCAGCTGCTGCTCGCCACCACCGCGAATGCGAGCGTAACCATCCGCGCGGCGGGCGTGTTCCAAATCAGATCGTTGAGCATCGGGTTTCGGCACGCATGCGCGCTATCCAGCTCCGGTGAGGCGTACTGCTGGGGCGCGAATGATCGATTCCAGCTAGGCAATAACAGTAACGTGTCGAGCGACACACCTGTAAGAGTGCCGAGCCATGTGCGATTCCGCTCGATCACCGCCGGCTGGTTGCACAGCTGTGCGCTTTCGGTCGCCGGTGAAGCGTTCTGCTGGGGTGAGAATAGTGTAGGGCAGCTCGGCGCGAACTTGAACGCGCCGTTTTGGGGCAGCCCGGTTGCTGTAACCGGCGGCGATGCGTTCATCGATTTGAGCGCCGGCTCGATCCACACGTGCGGCATTACAGCCGCCGGCCTCGCGCGTTGCTGGGGCTCCGGCGGCCAGGGGCAGCTCGGTGACGGGACCGCACAGCTACGGCAGATTTCGGCTGGCGAATTTCACACTTGCGCGGTGCGCACCGACAACACGGCGGTTTGCTGGGGGTGGAACTCGAGTGGTGAGCTCGGCACTAACGCTCCCTCGGGCGCAATTGTCGCGACCGCAACTCCGGTCTTCGGCAATACTCGCTTCACCAGCATCGCGGCGGGCGTGCGTCACACCTGCGCGATCGGCACCGACGGACGCGCGTACTGCTGGGGTCGCAACGCGCTCGGCGAAACCGGGCAGGATCCGTTCGTCAGCGTCGGCACGCCCGCGGTCGTGAACGGTGGCGAGAATTTCACGGTGATCGGAACTGGCAACATCCACACGTGCGGTCTGTCCGCGCAGCGGGTTTATTGCTGGGGTCGCTCCGGGCCGAGCAAAGTGCCGATCGCGCTGAATTCGACGCTCCAGTTCAGCACCGTTGCGGTCGGCTATGATCGGAGCTGCGCGGTCTCGAACGGGAAAGTGTACTGCTGGCCTGCGGAGTCCCTTACGCCCGCACCGCTAGCATTTCCACAATAGGCGCAAAGCTGGAATCGCCATGCACGGCGACGCAATTCCACGTATCCTCCAGGTTGCGATCCAGCTTGCCGTCGAGCCTCAGACGGAGGATCGTGAAGCCTGCGCCGAGCACGGCCGCCACCTGATCGAGCGAGTAACGGCGCCGGTTGTCCGCGTTGTACTCGAAGATCACAAGCGGGCGCCATTCGCGGATGAACTGCTGGCCGCCCATCATGACATCGAGCTCGGCGCCCTCCACATCGATCAGCAGGATTGCGTTACCCGAGATGTGCAGCTCATGATCGAGGGTTACTGTCGGCCTGCGCGGTGCGTGCGCGACGTCGTGCCGGATACCGGACGTCGGAGCGTAGCGCGCATCGATCACGTAGGGCTGTGCACTGCCGTCGCCTACCAGCACATTGCGCAGCTCGCCATGTAATGCGTTCAGAGCCAGGTTCTTGCGGCATACGTTCACACAAATGGGGTGCGGCTCGAATCCCATCACACGCTTCACCTTCGGATGAGCGGCCATTGCCACCACCATCTCGCCGATGTTCGCACCGACATCGATAAAGGTCAGGGGCGCCGCTGACCGGTCGGCAACGAAGCGGAGCATCGATTGCGTTTCCGGCTCGTTGTGCGAGCCGCCCACGAGCCGCATGTAGCTGCCGCCTATGCGGTGATCGAAGAACCAGCGCAGCCCGCAGGCCTCGAACTCACGGTCGCGTTTGATGCGACGCAGCAGGAAACCGAGACCTTTCAGATTGCGGCCGGTCGTGTCCTTGACCCAGCCGTAGGCGCGGGCGTATATCCGGCTGATGTGCCACAGCATTGCGGGAATATAAATGCGCCTTGCGCTGCTGACCAATTTCGTTCCGCCTTATCGCGTGCCGCTGTACGAAGCGCTCGAGCGCGAGGCCGGCGAGCTGACCGTTTTCATCTCGACCGACATGGAATCGAACCGGCTATGGCAAGTTGACTGGCGCAATCTCGATGTCGTGCGGCAACGCACGCTGACGCTCCACCGCCAGTGGCGCACGGCCGCGTTTACGGAAGGTTACGAGCTGCACGTACCGTATGACACCATCGCGCAGCTAAGGCGCTACCGTCCCGATGCCATTATCACCGGTGAAATGGGTGCTCGCTCGATTCAGGCGGCGCTGTACGGCCGCGTGTCCAGAACGCCGGTAATTCTGTGGGCAATGCTATCGGACCGTCTCGAGCTGATGCGAAACGTTATTCGCCAGACGGCGCGACGGTGGCTCGTGCGCAACGTCGACGTGATTATCACCAACGGGGCAGCCGGCGCGCGCTATTTCCTGCGCATGGGAGTACCCGATCGCAAGCTGCTGCGGGTCAATCAGGCAATTGACTTGAAGCCCTTCCTGCCGCTTGCGATCGAGAAGCCACCAGCCGAAGTATCGCACTTGCTGTACGTGGGCTCTATCAGCGAACGCAAGGGCGTCGCGCACCTGCTGACCGCGCTGAATCAATGGGCGCGAGCCCATCCGGAGCGATCGGTCTCGCTCACACTGGTTGGCGACGGCGCACTGCGGCCCCAGCTCGAGGCGCAGCCGGTCGCGCCGAATCTCGAGCGGAATTGGATCGGCGGCGTTCAGTATCACGAGCTGCCCGCCTGGTACGCACGGGGAGACATTCTCGCGTTTCCCACCCTCGGTGACGAATGGGGGCTCGTCGTCAATGAAGCGCTCGCTTCGGGTCTGCCCGTGCTCGGCAGCGCGTACAGCCAGGCGGTCGAAGAGCTGATCGCGGATGACGTCAACGGCTGGATATGTCGCCCGGATGATGCGGCTTCGATTTCGAGTGCACTCCAGCGCGCGTTGAACACAACCCGCGAACGCCTGCAACAAATGCGCAGCGCCGCGCGCGAGCGGATCCGCGCAGTCACACCGGAATACGCGGCCGCGCGCATCGTGCAGCGGGTCCGCGAGGTGCTCGCGCAATGAAGCTGGTCGTTCGCAACAGCGCCTTCAATCTGGCGGGGCAGGGCATCACGCTGCTCGCGGGCCTGATCTCAATACCGATCGCGTTCCGCCATCTCGGCACCGAGCGCTTCGGCTTGCTTACACTCGTGTGGGGCATGCTCTCGTACGCGGTCGTGTTCGACCTCGGCACCGGGCCCGCCGTCGCGCGCGCAACGGCTGCCTCGCTGGTCCAGGATCAGGGTGCGCGCATCGGCGCCATCGTGCGCGCCGGCATGTCGATTCAAATCGGCCTCGGGGTCGCCGCGGCGGCCGGGCTCGTGCTGTTTGCGACGCTGTTGATCCGATTGCTCAATATTCCTGTAGCTTTCCAGCGCGAGACGATACTCGCGATCTATGCGCTCGCCGCCGGATTGCCGGTGATTTTGATGGCGCAATCGCAGCAGGCCGTGCTCGAAGGCCTCGAGCGCTTCGACCTGATCGCCTACATTCGCACGCCGGTCGCGGTCGCTGCTTACGCCATCCCGGCGTACGGCGCAATCGTGGGGTGGTCGGTCGCCCGCATCGTGGTCCTGGTCCTTGCCTCGCGCGTCGTCGCCATGATCCTGTTCTATGTGATGTATCTCGTGGTGCTGCCGCCGGCGCAAAACGGAGCCATGCGAGAGGAGCTGCGCGCGCTGTTCCGCTACTCCCGCTGGCTCGCCCTGTCCGGCGTGCTGACGCAACTGCTCATCTACCTGGACCGATTCGTTCTCAGCGCCACGAGCGGCCTGCATGCGGTCGCTCAGTATACGGCTCCGTACGACGCCGCAACCAAGCTGCTCATTCTACCCGGCAGCATCGGCGTCGCGATGTTCCCCGGCATGGCCAAGGATGCCGCACGCGATCGTGCAAGCGACGCAAAGGCCCGTTCCAAAGCCGCAGGACGAACTATCATGCTGATCATGCTGCCGATCTGTATCCTGCTGATCGCGTTTGCTGGTCCACTCCTGCGCCTGTGGCTCGGACCGCAGCTCACCAGTGAAGGGGTGAACGCATTCCGCATTCTCGTCCTCGCGACCTTCTTTCACGCTGCCGCCTATCCGCCCGTGATCCTGATCGAGGCGCTCGGCCGCTCGGACGTCGTCGCTCGTTACTACCTGCTCGAGCTGGCCGGCTACACGCCGATCATGCTTTTTGCCATCATGCGCTTCGGAGTGGCGGGCGCCGCCGGCGCATGGGCTGTCCGCACCGCCGCCCTGATGTTATGGTCCCACTGGTATGTCAATCGGGAGCGCCATGACACCACGCGTGTCCATCATCTCGCCCGCATATAACGCGCAGCGGTTCATCGAGCGCTGCATCGAAAGCGTGCTCGCCCAAACCGTGCGCGACTGGGAGATGCTCATCGTCGATGACGGCTCGACGGATCGCACCGAAGAGCGCGTGCGCGCCTTCACGGATCCACGCATTCGCTACTTCCGCCTCCCGCACCGCGGCCTGACTCACCTGGCCGAGCATTACAATACCGCGCTGCGTCAAGCGCGCGGCGAATTCATAGGTATTCTCGAGGGCGACGATGTCTGGCTGCCGCACAAGCTCGAGCGCCAGCTTCCGGTGTTCGAAAATCCGGCTGTCGTCTTGTCGTGGGGACGCGCGCTGATCGTCGATGATAACGACGTCGTTTCCCGCCACTGGCGCGTCGATCGAAGATACCGGCGCGATCTGACAATGCAGGAGCTGTTTCACGTGCTTGCCCGCTGGAACGTGCTCAGCCCTTCGCTGACCGTGATGGTGCGGCGGAGCGCGCTCGAACAGATCGGCGGATTCACGCAACGCGGCACGGAATTGTTCGTCGACCTGCCAACCTGGCTGACGCTTTCAGCGCACGTGAGCGGCAAGGCGCGCTATCTCAACGAAGACATCAGTCTGTATCGCATTCACACGACGAATACCGGCACGTTGCATAACTCGAAAATGCGGCTCGAGCACGACGAGGTGTTTCGCGCGATCGCAAGCGAGCTTGGGGCCGGGCATCTCGAGCGCCTCGGCTGGACCGCGAACCATGAGCGGATTACGCGTGCCAGTGCGAGCCTGACAAAAGGCGTCGCATACATGCAGATGAATGATCGCGTACAGGCGCGCCAGGCATTCCTGACCGGGCTCAGGCTCACGCGCTCGCCGCGGGAATACCTGGTCGGCGCGATCGGACTGATGTCCGCGGTAGGTGGTATCGATTTGATCGGGAAAATGCAGAAACTCAGAGCAGCCGCGGCAGCACTTACCCTGAAGCTTACGTCATGAAGAACCTGGTCATAGTCGCGCTCCTCCTGGTGGGGTGCAGCGATCCGTTTATTGCGGAATCCACCCGCGCCTACAAGTCGGTCGCGACCGGCGGCGAGCACAGCTGCGCGGTCAGCGAAGCCGGCGAGGCCTTCTGCTGGGGACGCGGGCTGGATGGCGAATTGGGAATTGGCGTCAAGGAAAACCGGAGCACGCCGGCGCTGGTCGCGGGTGGTGTGACGTTCACGGAAATCACCGCGGGCGAGAACCACACGTGCGCCTTGGCGAACGACAACAACGCGTATTGCTGGGGTTGGAATGCGTTCTTCCAGCGCGGCAATCCGCTCGATCCGCGCGATGCCGAGCCGGTAAAGGTCGTCACCAACGAAAAGTTCACGAGCATTAGTGCGGGCGCGCATCATGCCTGTGCCTTGTCGGTCGACTCCCTCGCCTTCTGCTGGGGCTACAACCGTTATGGGCAACTCGGTATCGGCAGCCAGGCGACCGGCACTCAGGCTATTCAGGTCACCGGCAGCATCAAATTCGCATCAATCAGCGCGGGTTCGTGGCATACGTGCGCGCTGACGCGTGTCGGCGTCGGCTATTGCTGGGGCCGAAATGACTTCGGACAACTTGGCATTGGATCGAATGCCGTGTCAGTGAGCACGCCGACCGTATTGAGCACGTCCGTCCGCTTCAGGCAGATCGATGGTGGGGAGAGCCACACATGCGGTGTGGCCACCGACAGCCGCTTCTGGTGCTGGGGCAGTGACGAGCACGGCGAGCTCGGTACCGGTGGCGTTTTCAAGCCGGGTTTGCCGGCATCGGGTGTGCCGGTTCCGGTGTCGTCACTCTTTCCGAGCGGCTCCGCGATCTTTGCCGGCGTCAGTCACACCTGCGCCATTGCGTCCGGCGGCGCGCCGCGCTGCTGGGGACGCGGCGAGTTCGGCCAGCTCGCCAACGGTTCGAGCCAGGACCATTTCCAGCCGCAGCCGGTCAATCTGCTCGCGCAACGCATTGCCGTGACGAGGTTCGCGCTCGGCGGAACCAGGCACGCCTGCGCGCTTGTCGATCGCAGCGTTTATTGCTGGGGCACCGGCACCGCCGGGCAGCTGGGTGTTGCGCAGAGCACGTTTACTGCGCTGCCGCAGCGCGTGCACGACTGAGTGCTAGAACCGCGGACGCCACCCGCCGCCCACGCGCACGCTCCAGTTGCTCTCCGCGAAGTCCTGCTCGCTGGCGTGCAGCGTGAGGAACTGGCGTCCGTAGCGCCGGCTGAAGACAACGCCGGCCTCGATCTCGAATGAGCGGATGAATTGCAGGCGGCTCGCGGACAGTGTGATCTCCGCGTCGTGCCGCGTCTCGCCGAAGCGGCGCGCGAACGTGCGGTAGTACGTGTCATCGTCGTAGCGCGTGCGCTCGATGCGAAACGCGCTGCGGCCGCTGGCCGAGAACAGGTCCACACCCACGAGCTGCGCGTCGGAGCCGGGTCCGATTGCCGCGCCCAGCAGCTGCCCCTCATTCGTGTGCCCCTGCGTGATCACGCCGTGAGTGTAATACGAGAAGAATCCGCGCCCCGCGCGCGCGGGCGCGGACTCGCCCAGATGGATCAGCTCGCCATAGATGCGCACAATGCTGGTCGGCTTCGCGAACGCCTTCTGAAAACCGACCACGTACGCCTGCGTCCAGTCCGGCTCGCGCAGCACGTCCAGCCAGCCGCCCGGCGTGTCTTCGCGGCTCCATTCCGCATACGCCTCGAAGCCGCTCTCCGGCAGCACCCAGCGCGCGAGCAGCACGCCGATCGCATTGCCCAGCGGCCGATTGCCACCATGCGTCGCGCCGAACGGACTCTCGATGATGCGGCTCGTGTAAAAACTCAGCCCATGACCGGTCGCACTCGCACTGTCGTGCAACGCGCGCGCGACACCGAGATAAAAACCCGGCAGAAACTTCGGCTCGATCACGAGCATCGACGTCGTGAAGTAGTGCTCGTCGTTCTCGGGATCGGAATCGAAGAACTCCGATTCGCT